>CAYOOQ010000086.1:0-5763 GCA_964405675.1 uncultured Methanosarcinales archaeon
ATTTAACCCAAGAATTAATTTATTTCATTTAAATATTTCTCCTAAATTTTTAGAAAGACTCCAAAAGAATCTACCAGATACTACTAAAAACCCGCCAACGCAATCACATAATGTCTAATTCAAAGTAAACATATCCATAAAAAACACTAATATTCCACCATAATCACAATGACTTTTTTGTTTGACCACTATAGAAAGATAAATTTAAGCCTGCTATAAAATTATTGCAGGATTCAGTTAATCTTGATTAAATGTAGAAAGATTTTTAAATCCTCTTTATACGACTTATTGAAGATGCCTTATCTTAAAAAATTGACAAAAAACGGAAATGACTATTATTACCTCTTCCACACAGTGAGGAATAATGGAAGATATGATAAGCCATGCAAATACGTAGGCAAAAAAAGACCTGATAAAGAAACACTTGAAAAGATGAAAAAAGAATTCTTAGAAGAAATAAAAAGTAATAATGGTAAGGCCAAAAAAAAAGCAAACCTTATTTCAGCACTTCAGGACATACAGGACAAGCACGGCTATTTGCCAATGTCTGAATTGAAAACGTTTTCAAAAAAAAATAATATCCCCGGAACCGACATATTCGGAGTAGTCAGTTTCTATTCCCAATTCAGATTGGAAAAACCCGCTAAATACACAATCTCCGTCTGCACAGGAACTGCTTGCCATGTAAAAGGAAGCGAAAACATACTTTCTTTCCTGGAACAACAAATCGGAATTAAAAGAAATAACACCACCGAAAACGGCCTAATAAGACTTGAAACAGTAAACTGCATAGGAGCATGCGCAAAAGCACCGGCAATAATGATAAATGAAAGGATTTATGGAAAAGTTACAAAAGATAAGTTAAAGGAATTGCTGGCTGGATTAAAATGACAGATAAGATTGAAAAAGCAAAAAAAGAACTGGAAAGTGGCAGGATAGCCGTGGGAATGGCCACCTGTGGAATCTCTGCTGGTGCCCAGCCAGTTTATGAAAAATTAAAAAAATCAAAACTCCAGCTTCCGGTAACAAAAGTAGGATGTAATGGCATGTGCTACAATGAACCCATTGTTACTGTGGTACATAATAAAAAAAAATACATTTATGGAAATGTCACGGAAGAAAATATTGACATCCTTATTGAATCAATAAAAAAAGGGATTAAGTGCAAAGAATTATTTCTGGCAAACGAATTGGATGAACTTCAATACTACAAAAAACAAAAAAGGCTTATAATGGAAAATTGCGGCCATATTTCCCCAACAAACATAAACCAATACATGGCAACAGGAGGATATACTGGATTATACAAGGCCCTTGAAACAGGAGCTGAAGGAACAATCAATACAATAAAAGACTCCGGACTGAGGGGGAGAGGAGGAGCAGGCTTTCCCACTGGACTAAAATGGCAATTCATGGCGGCTGAAAAAGGCAAAAAATATCTCATAGGAAATGGCGATGAAGGAGATCCAGGTGCATTCATGAACAGGACCCTTATGGAAAGCGACCCTTTCAGGATAATTGAGGGTATAACAATTGCTGCATTTGCAACAGGAGCCGAGGAAGGCTTCATTTACACCAGAGCAGAATACCCTCTTGCTATATCAACATTACAAGAAGCAATAAACATTGCGTATAAAAAAAACCTTCTCGGCAAAAATATAAACGGAAAAAAAGGATTCAATTTCGAACTTAGCATCAGGAAAGGAGCAGGAGCTTTTGTTTGTGGAGAAGAAACTGCCTTAATCCATTCAATAGAAGGAAAGAGAGGTTCACCTACACCCAGACCTCCTTTCCCAGCACAAAAAGGAGTTTTCAATCAACCAAGCACCGTGAATAACGTGGGAACTCTTGGACACGTGGCAACAATAATGAAAATTGGCCATGAAAAGTACAAAAAAATAGGGACCAAAAAAAACCCAGGTACGAAAGTAGTGTGCCTTACAGGAAAAATAGCAAGATCAGGCATTGTTGAAATACCAATGGGCACCAGATTAAAAGATATTGTTTATGAAATAGGCGGTGGAACACCTAAAGGTACAAGATTTAAGGCAATACTTACAGGAGGACCTTCCGGCGGCTGCATCCCCGCAAGTAAATTAAACGAAACTTATGGATACGAAACAATGCAGAAACTTGGTTCAATCATGGGCTCAGGAGGGATAGTAGTCCTTTCAAACCAGTCATGCATGCCAGACATTGCAAGATACTTCATGAATTTTACACAGGAAGAAAGCTGCGGAAAATGCACACCCTGTAGGGAAGGTAACAAAAGAATACTCGAGATACTAAACAGGATTACCAGTGGGAAAAGCTCAAAAGAAGAGTTTGAAAAATTGAAAAAACTGGCGGAATTCGTGAGGGATAATTCACTTTGTGGGCTTGGAATGGGTGCTCCAAATCCTGTTTTATCCACTATAAATTTTTTCGAGAATGAATACAAGAAACACGTCAACAACAAAAAATGCCCCGCAGGAGTCTGCGTTAATATGCTCCAGTTTACAATAACTGAAAAATGCATAGGTTGCGGCGCCTGCAAAAAAGTATGCCCTGTTAACGCTATAGAAGGGTCACCAAAAAACATGCATACTATCCATCAGGACACCTGCACAAGATGCGGATCATGCCATGAAATTTGCCCTGTTAACGCTATTGATAAAAAATGAAAGACAACAAAGTCAAACTAACAATCAACGATAAAGAAATCATCGCTAAGAAAGGAGAGATGATATTGGATGTTGCCAAAAAAAACAGTATCCACATCCCTCATCTATGCATGGATGAAAGACTTGAACGAATAGGAGCCTGCAGGCTTTGCGTTGTGGAGGTGGAGGGTGTTCAAAAGCTTTTTGCCGCCTGCTGCACACCAGTAAAAGAAGGCATCATTGTTAATACGCATTCCCCCAGAGTTCTTGAAGCAAGAAGAATAAACCTTGAGCTTCTTTTTGCAAACCACGACCTGAATTGCGTCACTTGCGAAAGGAACAGGAACTGCAAGCTACAAAGATATGCTGAAGAATTGATGATTAACGATATAAGATTTGAAGGGGAAAAAAGGGAAGAAAAAGTAGACAATTCCAGCGTAAGCATTAAAAGAGACAATGGTAAATGCATCCTTTGCGAGAGATGCCTGAGAGTATGCAATGAGATCCAGACAGTCTATGCCATAGGATTACAAAACAGGGGCTTTGATACAACAATACGACCACCATTTTTCCAAGACATTTCAAAAAGTAGTTGCGTAAATTGCGGGCAATGTGTAATAAGCTGCCCTACAGCAGCCATAACACAAAAATCAGATATACAAAATGTTATAGATGCTCTTAATTCTGACAAATACCTGATAGTACAAACTGCACCATCCATAAGAGCCACACTTGGAGAATGCTTCGGCATGCCTCCCGGAAGAACAGTAACAGGAAAGATGGTAACCGCTCTCAAAAACATTGGCTTCAAAAAGGTGTTTGATACGGATTTTGCAGCTGATATCACAATAGTAGAAGAAGCGACAGAGTTCCTAAAAAGGTTCAAGGAAGGTCACTCATTACCAATGATTACAACATGCTGCCCCGCCTGGATAAAATTTGGAGAACAGTTCTTTTATGATGAGCTCCATCATATGTCATCCTGCAGAAGCCCCCAGGCAATCCTTGCATCTTTAACCAAAACCTATTTCGCAAAAATTATGAAGATAAATCCAAAAGACATAATCCTCGTGGACATAATGCCTTGTACTGCAAAGAAATTTGAGATTGACAGGCCGGAATTCAAAGGGGAAGCAGATTACGTCCTTACAACTGTAGAACTGGGAAAATTGTTAAAACAGCTGGATGTTGACTTTCCAAGATTAGAAGACAGCGAATTTGACAATCCCCTTGGTGAAAGCTCTGGTGCAGGAGCAATATTCGGAAGAACTGGAGGAGTAATGGAAGCCGCACTGAGGACTGCCGCAGACTGGCTTGGAGAAAAAAACTTCACAAAGATAGATTTCAGGAAAATACACGGAATGAAAACAATGAAACATGCTGAAATCAAGATCAAAGGCAAAAAACTAAAAGTTGCTGCGGTCCACACCCTGGGTGAAGCAAGAAAATTAATGGAACAAATAAGGCAGGGCAAATCAGACTATCATTTCATAGAAATAATGGCCTGTTACGGCGGATGTATAGGTGGAGGAGGCCAGCCTCATGCAAACCAGAAGCTCCTCAAAAAAAGAGTTACCGCACTAAACGATCTTGATTCAAGAAAAAAACTGAGAAAATCACACCTTAACCCTTCTGTAAAAAAGCTCTATAAGGATTACTTAGGAACTCCCGGAAGCAAAAAAGCCCATAAACTTCTGCACACAAGCTATTACAGGAGAAAGGTATTATAAAGACTTGGTAAGCAACCATCAAAAAACACCATATTCCAAAAATCCTGAAAAAATATTCTAGTTTTTCTGTAAATACAAATTAACCTTATAAAAAAATATTTAAGTAAATATTTAATCATGCAATTAAAATGGATGAACTGCCCCCTGAAGTCAAGCAACAGCTTGAAGAACAAAAAAAAAACTGTCCCTTCTGTAAGATAATCTCTGGAGAAATCCCTTCAAAAAAAGTATATGAAGACTCATTGCTATCAGCCATACTGGACATAAACCCCTGCACAAAAGGACATGTTTTGCTGATGCCACAGGAGCATTACCCCATTATGCCCCTTATACCCCCTCAGACATTCAAGCATATGTTCGGCTACCTACCATCATTGATAAAAGCACTCAAAGATGCAACGCTTACAACGGGAGCAAATGCCGTCATCGCCAACGGTGGAGTAGCAGGCCAACAGTCCCCACATTTCATGGTTCACCTGATTCCAAGAGAAAAAGGAGACCAATTGGAAAAATTTAATTTTATTGGAAAAAAATTAGATGATGGAGAGGTTCAACAAACATACCAGATGCTTGCCCAGAATCTGCCAATTATGATGAAAAACCACTTTTCCAAAAATCCACCTCAGTGGAAAAATTCAAATGAAGGACACCAAAAAGAACATCTTAAAGAAATTCCTTCCCTATGGAAAATTTATGAAGACGAAAAAACCATAGCAGTTCTCCCAAAGGAAAGCCTAAGTCCAGGACACATAAAAATATACTCTAAAGATGAAAAAACAGACATCGAAAATATTGACTTTGAAACTGCTTCACACTTATTCTATGTAGCATCATTCTCAGCAACCGCAGTATTTGAAGGATTAAAAGCCCACGGTAGTAATATCATCCTCAAGACAGGCATTAGTGACGATAACCCTGATGGAACACTGCAGATACACGTGCTACCACGATATGAAAATGATGGGCTTGACTTGATGAACAAGCCAATGGAAAAAAAACCAGATATGGATGACATAAGCTCTAAAATTAAAGAGCAAATGTTTTATGTTGAGCACAAGGCCAAAGGACTTGATAAAAAACCCAATAAAATACAGATAAACCTTGATGAGGAAAACAAAAAAACAAAAATCTATGGTGATATTGACAACAATAACAAAAATAATATCAATAATAACAATAACAGCGATAATGACAATAATAACAATAAAACTGGAAATAATATTGATGATAACAAGAATACAAAAAGAAACGAAGAAAACCATCTCGAAGAGATAAGGCAGGCCATCCAAAGGTTAAAAAAATAACAACATAGGCAGCACAAATACTGCCAAGAAACAAAAAATAACAATGTTTGATAATCCAGATTGGAGAAATTAAGCCACAAAACAACC
>CAYOOQ010000087.1:0-5760 GCA_964405675.1 uncultured Methanosarcinales archaeon
TTTCTTTTTTTTGTTTCTTATGTTTTTATTTGTTATTTTTTTCTTTTACTGCTTTTATGTGTTTTCTCTTTGCCAGTTGTAGGTTTAAAGAAGTTATTTAAATATTTTTGTTTGTTTAGTTGTCTTGCAGTTGATGAAGTTGGATTTTTGCCTACCTGCAACTGAATGGGATTATACGAGTAGAGTTTTTTTGTTATTGGAATAGAACTCTTTTTTGTATTTTTTTCTCTTTGTAAGTGTATGGTATATGTATCTTTTCTTTTGTTTTTGGTTCCATTCCTGTGTAGTACATGCAGGTGGATTTTGTTAATGGAGAGGGGGTGAATACCTGTATATCATCTGTGTTTTTGAGCTTTTTTAACTCTTGTGCCAGTTCTTTTGCTTCTTTTATACCTGAACCAGGGTGCGCGGTCATGAAATAGAAAACAATTTTATCTTTTTTGTTGTGTTTCCTGAATTCTTTTATGAATTTTTTGTAATCTCCTTTGTCCTTGTTCATAAGCTGTAAGACTTTTTTGTTAACATGTTCTGGAGATATTCTTATCTGCCCTGATGTGTGATTTAGTGCTATTTGCTTTATAAGCTCACTTGTGCAGAGATCGTGTCTTATGCCTGTTTTAATGAATACTTTTTTAACCCCTTTGATTTCGGCTGCTTCCTTTAAGAGTTTGATGTATTCTTTGTTGTTTGTTTTTAATCCACTGCAGTCAATGCAACTTTTTTCGCATTTTTGGCTTTTATTGCAATCCATGCCGTACATCTCGGCGGAGGGGCCGGCAAGGTTATCTATATAACCCTTGAAATGAGGCATTTTGGTTATTTTTTTAATCTCCCTTAGGATGGATTCCTTGCTCCTTGAGATAATTTTGTTGCCCTGTGTTAGTGCAATTGAGCAAAAATTGCATTCACCTATACATCCCCTATGGGTGACTATGCTGAATTTGAATCCTTCCATCTCATCAGGGGCTTGTCTTGTGAAAGGGAGTTCATAGTATTCATCGATATCTTCTGTCGTGTATTTTGGGCTTTTAAATTGCAGAAGGTATCTAGTGTCAATCTTTTGCGCTATATTTTTTTGGTTTGAAAGCAAATTATGCATATCACAAAATAATTCTTTTGAGTTTTCAATATCCTTAAATGAGGGTGTTTCAATAAAATCTTTGGGTAATTCTTTGCTTATTACGCATGTTCCGGGAATTCCCCATAAGTCATGGTTTTTGCTTATCCTTTCTGCGATTTCAACAATCTGTTTTTCTGCGTTGCCAAAGGCAATTATGTCTGCTCTTGAATCAAATATTATAGGCTTTCTTAGTCTGTTTTGCCAGTAGTCGTAATGTGTGAATCTTCTGAGGCTTGCTTCGGTGCCTCCAAGGACTATTTTTGAATTCTTGAAATGCCTTTTTATCCAGTTGCTGTAGACTGTTACTGCCCTGTCAGGGACATAGTCAAGCTCTCTTTTCTTTTTGAGGGGAGTATAATTTCTTACCATACTATCTATTGCCCCTGAGCTTACTGCAAAAAACAGAGCAGGGGTTCCAAGGGCTTTTATTTCCATGTGGTCTTGTGGTTTTTCGATTACTCCCACGCTAAACCCGTTTTTTTCAAGAATCCTTTTTAGAATTGCTGTTCCACACAAAGGATGGTCAAAATATTCGTCGCCTGTTACAAAGATTATATCATAAGCCATGTTTGAGGAAATCTTAGTTTTATTAAAAAAATTTCCATTAAAGCTTTATTTTTCAGGAAAAATAGCAAAAACTATATATAATCAAACAATTGACTGTTTTGCATGGCCAAGGGTTATTATATCATGGTTGATGGGCTTGATGGAAGCGGGAAAGGTACAGTGGTTTCGGCTTTCAAGGAATTCTTTGAAAAGGAAGGCAAAAAGATTTTTGATTTGAGGGAATATTGGAAAGAAAATAATGATATTCCTGAGATTGATGAAGTTATGAAATATGATGTGATTTGTTCCGCAGAGCCGACTTTTTCAATGGTTGGAAAGGTTATAAGGGAAGAGATGATAAGGACTAATAATCGTAGTTATTCGGGAATGTCAACTGCTCAGGCGTTCGCCCTTGATAGGGAAATTCTTTATAAAAAATTATTGCTGCCTGCGAAAAAAGAGGGTAAAATCATTATTCAGGAAAGAGGAATCACGACTTCTTTGGTGTACCAGCCTGTGCAAAACGAAAAAATCCAATTGAAAGAGATTATAAATATACCTGGGAACAAACTTGCCATAAAAAATTCTCCCGACGCCTTGATTATAGTTAATGTGGAGCCGGAAGTGGCTATTGAGAGGCTTGCATTGAGGGAAAAGAAGGATGATGCTATTTTTGAAAACCTGGTTTTTCAGCGGAAGGTGCAGAGGAGGTTTGAAAGTGATTGGATGAAAAAGCTTTTTTCCCATTATGATTGTAAGGTCATTTACCTTGATACAAATCCTCCTTTGACTGTTGAAGATACAAAAAATAAGGTTGTTGAAATTTGTGGAGAATTGAGTGACAAAAAGCCGGTTAAGGAAAATGAAAAGCCTGTTAATGAGGCTGAAAGCAAAGCTGTTGGCGATGAACCGCCAAATGTTCTTCCTGACGGCCAAAGTCCTGAAGAGGATGAATAACCGGCGATGATCTTTTCGACTGAGAAGTAAAAAAATGATTTTGTCTTTTTAACTTGTAATGAACTATGGTTTGTTATTTTCAATTTAAAAAGTGAAAGTTGTTTAAGGCGATATATTTTTATACTAGGTTCATTGACAAGTGGTTATGGACAAAGGATTGCTTGAAGGAGATTCTGAGGTTGAGTCATTAGATAGTTTATTGATGCCCGTTAAAGAAACGATTGAGCCCTTGCAGAAAGGGGAAAATGTTCTTATTGAAGCAGGAAATCAAATTTCTGTGTTGAAATATGAAGACGCTGAAATAGGTTCAGTTGATCCTCTTCAGATTAGGGTAAACAGGCGTGGGAGAGCGTTTTGTGTAGGAAATGTTCAATTTCCCAGATTAGATGAATCTTATGCTTCCAAGAATCCTTCTAAAAGGATTGTTGCAAAAGCCAGGGGAGAGATTTTGGGCACTCATAGGCTGGATTTTACTTTTGATGATGAGTTTGGGATATATTTTCCGTCTGCAGAAGATCATACTGATTTATATCTGACTTTAGCAAAAAAATTTGGTGATGGCAGAATCGAAAAAGTGTTTGATAATATCAATGTTATTGCAGACGAATCTTTGTTGGTAAAAAGGTTAAAAGAGGTAACAAGGCCTGAATATTTTGAACAAAATGTTGCTCCTTTCTTAGAAAATAGACCGACTGATCTTGAAATGCCTAAATGGGTTTCAAATGGTAATTTTTTGAAAGGTTTAGTTAGAAAGTTTAAAGGGAGTTCAGATTCAAGAAAACCAAATTACGGAAGATTCACCATGCTTGCTGGTTATGAATGGTTATATAATGTTGCTAAGGGTCTTAAGCATGGAGATTTTGTATATGTGGGTTCTAAAGAGGAGGTCTATCTTTTTAATGCTGTAAAGGATGGTGATGTACCTCTTTATATGAAAGGAACGTATTCAATAAGTTCTGAGCCAGCGCTTTGGTTTTCAAACAATTATATTGGGAATATGGGTAAATTTGATATGGAAAAGTCCCTCTTTAAAGGGAATGATATTTGTGATTTAACTGAATATAGAACTTCAGGTACTCCTGGCTTTGATGGTAAACCTTTTATTTTTAGTGCAATCGGACGGAGACAAAATCATAAAAATCGTGTTTTTATAGGAGAACCTGATTTGATAACTAGTGATTTATGTGAAGCAGTCTCACATTTCAGGACAACTGATTTCAAGGAATTTGAGGATATTGTTGCTATTTATCCCGATGTGGTAAATGGTTATCTTCTGCCTGTAAAACCTAATGACAGATTTTTGTATTAAATTTCTTTATTGAACTTAATAATTTTGTTTATTAGTAGTCATTAATGTTTTTTTAGTAATTGCCAGTTCAATCCTCAATATAAACTCTTATGTTTGGGTATTCTTTGTTTATTGCTTCTTTTAGATTTTCCATGAAGCTGAAGCTTGGTGGCATTATGTCTTGTAATTTTTTTGAGGCAAGTTGTTCACTGGGTTCAAATCTTTGGAGTTTCCATCTGCATTCAATATTTTTTACAAGGTCTGCTATTTTTAGTATATCCTCTTTCCTGTACATCCAGCCAGGGATGATGGTTGTTCTTATTTCCAGCTCTTTTTCAGAATTCTTGAGGAGCTCAATTGAAGATTTGATGTCATTTATTATCTGTTTTGTGTTAATGAAAAATGTTTTTGATTTTGTTATTTTTTCAAATGATTCTTCCAGCGGTGATTTTAAATCCAATATGAATGAATCTACAAGGTCATCCTGTATCAGTGAGTTTATGCAGCCGGGTTTTGAGCCGTTAGTGTGTACGTGAACCTTTAATTGCTTTTCTTTGCAAAAAGCCGCAAGATTCATAAGTGACAATCTCTGGAGGCATGGTTCACCTCCTGTAAAAATAACCCCTTCTATACTTGATGCGAATTCCTGTATCTGTGACTTGATATCCCTTAAATGCTGATTGTACTCTTCTTTAGATTCAAGCAGGTGGGGGGTGTTACACCAGGGGCATTTGAAATTGCACCCGGCAAAAAAAACATGCAAAAAATCGTTGTTTCCGTTTTCAACAGATTTAATGCCTTCTATAAAAGCCTCCATTATTATCCTTTCTTCAGTTTAGCCCTGAGCTTCCAAAACCACCTTCTCCCCTTTCGGATTCATCAAGGTCTTCTACTTCCTTTATTTCCGGGTGTGCTATTGGTTGGATGAGCATCTGTGCTATTCTCATGTTTTTTTCAATCTTAAATTCTTCATTTCCAAGATTTACCATCACGACACCTACTTCTCCCCTGTATCCTGAATCGATAACACCAGCAAGCGTGTGCAATGAATATTTTGCTGCCAGACCGCTTCTGTCCCAGATTAGTCCCACGTGGCCTTTAGGTATTGCCATGCTAAGACCTGTCTTGATTATTTTTTTTTCACCTTGTTTTATTATTTCAGAATTTGCAGCCCTTAAATCAAATGCAGCATCATGCTCGTAGGCAAAACCAGGCATCTCAACTTCCTTATCTAGTCTTTTTATTTTCAATTCCAATTAATTCACCCCGCTTTCGTACTATTCCTTTAGATCAAGGATAGAATTTTTTTGATAATGTATAATTTTTTTATCATTGGCATTAATTTTTATGTTAATGAAATTGAAAGATTTTGTTATAAGTGTGATGTTATAAACCGGCTCTTCTTCAAGTGTTTGCAGTATTACCATGTCCTTGTCAACTATTTCTCCGGGATATTCTTTTTCTTTCAGATTGTTTGCTTCTTTAAGCGCTTCATCGATATCGACGGATATCTTTTCTCTTTCAAGCTTAGCTATTGCTTTGCTTTCTTTAAATGAATCTTCCGGAGGATTCATATTAATCTCTTCTCCCAGTATAAAAGTTACTACCTTATCCTTTTCTGCTGAATAATACCCTACTTGAGGCGCTTGTCCTGACATTCTGAAGACGTGCACAAGGTAATAATCTTCATTACTTTTGACCCAATCTGAATATGCTTTTGAATTCTCAACCTTCTCAATGTAATTTTTCACTTGCATAAGAAAAAAGATTTATTGAATATTTAAAAAGTTTATGGGTTGTTTTGTGGCTTAATTTCTCCAATCTGGATTATCAAACATTGTTATTTTTT
>CAYOOQ010000088.1:0-5745 GCA_964405675.1 uncultured Methanosarcinales archaeon
AAAAAAGTTCATTCACAAAAAAACTACAAAGAAAAAAAGCCTGCAATAAAAAATACAGGCATCAACAGGCATCATTTCAACTTAATAACATCACCGATTGTCAGCTTTTTACCCTTTTGCTTTTCCAAGGGCACAGATTTATCTTCAATCTTTTCAATAAGCCTAATACCCAGATTTTTCTCAAGCTTCCTGGCCATATCGAGTGAAGGAGTAAAACTACCTGTCTCAATTTTTTGCAGCAAAGAAACCCTTTCAGCAAGTTTTGCAGCCAACTCATCCTGCTTAAGTCCCAACTGCTCCCTTTTACTTTTAATAAGTTTATTAAAATTATCAACAACTGACTCTATTATCTCAGGTTTTTCTTCCTTAACTATTTTTTTTTTCTTAACCTTTGGCTGCTCCTTTGGCTTAGACAATACAACCCCATAGCGGCTGCAATCTCTGCATACACTAAGCTCAGTCCCCTCTATTTTCACAAGATAAAGCTTATCCTCTTTTCCGCACATATCACATTGCATTTTTACACACCCTACCGCCAAAAGTCATCTGAATTATAAAAAGATTTCTATGTGCCAATACATAATCTGCGAAACTATAAAAAAGTCCTTCATGCAACAAAACATAAAAAATTGCGAGAGCAGACCTTAAAGAAACAAAATTAAAAAAGAACAAAGCACTAAAAAATGATCGTACTCCACAACTAAAGTTTAAAATACCAAAATTTTTAAAGTGCTTTCCCAGACTATTACAAAAAGAGGTGACAATTTTTGGCTGAACTAAAGAAATCACTAAGCACAAAAGCAATATTTCTTATAACTGTCAATTCCATCATAGGAACAGGAGTCTACTTCTTACCTGCAATAGGCGCAGGTGTTGCAGGGCCTGCCTCAATAATCTCCTGGGTTCTTTTATCAATATTATCAATTTATGTAGCAATGTGTTTTGCGGAATTGACAGGCATGTTTCCCACCTCAGGGGGAATCTATGAATTCGCTAAACAAGCTTACGGCCACTTTACAAGCTTCTTAGTGGGCTGGATGGCATTAATTGCAGGTAATCTGACAATCGCCATGCTTATCGTTGGAGCCATTCAATATCTAACACCACAAGAGAGCCTTTTATTCACTTTGCCTTTAGGGATATACACGATAAAGGTAACAAATAACATGATACTTTCAATTATTTTCATTCTCATATTCAACGCAATTGCATACAGAGGGATGAAGACTTCATCATTTATGCTTATGACCTTTGCCTTTATTTCCCTTGGAACAATTTTTTCCCTTATTTTTCCAGGACTTTTTAATCTCAATTTAGGAAATTTTGATCCTTTTTTCGTAACATCATATGCTTCCATCTTTGTAGTCATATTTTTAGTTGCTGAAACTTTCTTTGGATGGGAAACTGCAACTTACCTTGCCGCTGAAACCAAAAACGGCGCAAAGGTAATGCCAAAAGTCCTTATCTGGGGAACAGTGCTTATTGCCATTATATGTTTAACCTTCGTGATGGCATCAATAGGAAGCATAGGACACGAAGCATTCGGAGATTCAAATGCACCTTTAACAGATGTTGCAGTGGGAATTTATGGAGAATCTGCAAAAGATGTATTCACAATCCTTGTATACCTATCAATAATTGGTTCAGTTGCCTGCTGGGTAGTCTCCGCCCCCAGGTTAGTACTCTCTATGGCCAATGACAAATTGTTTATTTCAAGCCTCGCAAAAGTTCATCCACGATACAATAGCCCATACAAAGCAATCATTTTCCAGACCGTACTAACCTCATTACTCATAATAATTGCCTCAGGTTCATATGAAGTATTACTGGAATTGCTAGTTCCAATACTTTTACTCATCTATTCAATGGTTCTCATAGGCATGGTAATACTTCGTTATACTATGCCAAATCATCCAAGAACTTATAAAGCACCCTTCGGCAAAACAGGGCCAATAATAGTAGTAATCATACTAATAACCTTGATAATTTCTTGGACAACTCATGCAGACAATGCACTATCCCTGATTAAACTGGCATTCTCATTTGTGTTCGCAGGAATACCAGTATTTTTAATGCTAGTACTTTACTACGACCCAGATTTTTTCATAAAACTAAATAACTATTTTTCATACCTTAATTTAGCATTCGAAAGAGTCCTTTTCCCAAACAAAGTAAAAAAGGAAATCGACGAGCATCTCCACAACATGAAAGGCAAAAAAATACTTGAATTTGGCTGTGGAGTAGGATCTTTAACCAGGGAGCTTGCCGACAAAACAGGAATAGAAGGGCAAGTATACGCAACAGACATGTCTGAAACAGCAGTGAAGATTGCCGAAAGAAGGATGTTAAAGCACGGCCACAACCATGTAAAATTAATCCACGATATGCACCAGATAAACAGGGTTCATAGTTCAGTGCCACAAGTGGATGCAATAGTCAGCTTCGGAATGCTGGGATACATTCAGGACATTCGTAAAGTCCTAAAAGAACTAAATAAAGTCCTTCCTGATTCAGGCAAAGTAATATTCATTGATTTTGTTGACCTTTTCAAAATACTACCAAATGTTAACTGGCTTTCTGAAGAAGACACATTAGTAGAGATATTCAAAGAATGCGGATTTTCTGTTAATATTAAAAAAATCAAAACCCCATTATGGAATTACATAGTAATATACGGGATAAAATCAGAATATGATGTCCCTTTTGTCTAAACATGAAAAAGAAAATACTAATAGCGGACGATGAATTTACAATCAGGGAATTGCTTGAAATGAGCCTTGATGAAGATTATGAAGTTGATAAAGCAAATGATGGCGAAGAAGCAATTAAAAAAGCAAAAAATAAGCCAGACTTGATAATACTGGATGTTATGATGCCAAAAATCGATGGTTATGAAGTTTGCAACAGGCTGAAATCATCAAAAGAAACAAGGGATATTCCCATAATCATGCTCACAGTTAAGCATACTGCTGAAGACCTAAAAAAAGCCATCAGCTGCAATGTTGATGAATTCATGACAAAACCTTTTGAACCCGAAATCCTCAAAAAAAGGGTTGATTCCTATTTAAACAAAGAAAAACAAAAAGCAAAACTCTCTCAGTTTGACAGAACAATACATTACATAAAAGGTCATGACTCATAATGAAGAAGATAACATTCCCTGTTATCCACTACGTTCGTGAATTTCCCCACTTTTGCTTTCATCACATCTAACCTTTTATTCTTCTCGAGAGTTTCATCATAGTTCACA
Source organism: uncultured Methanosarcinales archaeon (assembly GCA_964405675.1). GTDB lineage: Archaea > Nanobdellota > Nanobdellia > Woesearchaeales > DSVV01 > CAZBGG01. The sequence goes on from CAYOOQ010000088.1 coordinate 3,251, forward strand.
TTTTTGTAATCAATTTTTCCATGAAAACTATGCTTAGCAGGATTGGAAAAAATATACTCAGAACTAATACTGAAATATTCATTATCTTTTTGTATCACGTAACCTTTATCCAGCAAATCCTTTAAATCTTCTTTAGCATCAAAAGAAAGCCCTGACTTATGCAAAAGATCCGTCAAATTAAATTCCTTAAGATTAAAAGCAGTCTCGAGAAGTTTCAATTGTGTCCTTGTAAGGTTTTCAAGCTCCGGGAGATAAGCACCCTTAATATCTACATCTTCAAAATCCAAAATTATCCTGCCCTTATTCATTTCAACCAATAAATTATACTCTACAGTCCTGTTTTTACACTTAAAAAGTATGCAAGGTATAAGAACTTTCTTTATATTCTCGGAACCCGTCATCATTTTAATATCATCCAGCGTCAAATTAGGGAGAATAACAGGAAGCATTTTCTGATCTTTGAATTCTTTAAGATCTTCCATAAAATCATCTTCCTCCTGCGCAAGTATGTCAACAGCCTCCCCTCCATGCTCACTCTTCCGGGGCCTTATATTAACCAGTAATGGCTTATCCACAACCCCTGTTATAAGAGAAGTTCCAATAGGGAGATTCTTTAACTCATCCTCAGTCTCAGAAGTTATTCCCTCAACCGAAGAAGAAATTGCTTTAAGATCATTTGGGTTAGTTATTTTCATTATGATCTGTGTAGTACACTGGCTAAGAACCGTCTTTTGCACAATTGCAGGCCTCTGGCTCACGACACAAAGACCAAGGCCAAACTTCCTCCCCTCTGAAGCTATATTCTTGATAATTTTAGAGCACTTAGCATCTGAAAAACCCTTTTCAGGAACAAAATTGTGGGCTTCCTCAACCACTAAGAAAAAAGGAGGGACATTCCCTTTCTTCCTTTCCTGGAAAAGATCTTTAACCAACTTATAAACAATTATCTGCTGCACCTCAGGATCAAGGCCTTTCAGGTTTATTATTGACCCTCTCCCCGGCTGGACTATCTCATTATAAGATGTTGAAAAAGAAGAAAAAAGATTTAATGATTTCAAATATTCAATAGAGCTTATTATATTCCATTTCAGATTATTATCAGCAAGCTCAAGATTATATATCAGATTATCGAAATTTATTTCCTCCATATTCTTTATTGTGCTGTATAAAAGAGCCAATTGGTTGTTAGTCAGCTTAGTAGGCAATAAATCTATCAACTCCTGCGTCAAGAGATTATCATTCAGTTTCAGTGGCTTTAAATGCTCGTCGATAAAAGGATCACCGTACTCAACAACTTTCTTGTTATACGCTTTGGGCTTAAGCTCAAGAGATTTCAATTTTTTTGCATCCTTTTCATTGGTATTAGCTTTTTTCAGGGAAGAATATTCACCATGAGGATCTATAACTACCAAAGGAACATTCCTCTCCATTATCTCTTCCAGCAAGACACCAACAGTATACGACTTCCCAGAACCGGACTTAGCCAAAACAGCCACATGCTTTGTAAGAAGCTTATTAAGCTCTATATAAATATCAAGGTCAGTCCCCTCAAGCTTCCCAACGAATGCAGATTGGGCTGTACCGTCACTCCCGATAATTATAGATTTGATAAAGTCTTCTTCAGCCTTCAAGACCTCTGTATTAACATCAAAAGGACTCCTTATCTGTTTTGTGTTGCTATTCTTATCTTTATATCCTATGACAGAACATTTTGCAATCTGCGCCTCTGAAGTCCTTTCAAGCTCCATAATCTGGCACAACACATATCCATAATCCTTATGATACACCTGGCAATAATCAAACTTTCTCACATCATGCTCAACAGAGAACTCAAACCTGTTGGTAGTAATCTTCCCTATAATCCTTCCAATTATCATTACACAAGCCGAAAAAGTTAGGCTTTAAATAAATTTTGGATTATTTGAGAGTATCTAGAAAATAATCATTGAATATTTTGAAATATTATAAATTTCAAATATTATTAAATTGATCTACATGATATGAAAATTAATAAACTCTGGTAAACCACATGCCATTAATTACATTTTTAGTCGTATCATTTAAAAAACGCCAATGGATTCTTTTGTCAACCTTTACCCTTTCATTAAGGTATTTAGAAAAATCACAAGGAATTTTTACCTCTGTGTAGTTAATCACTGGATAATTATATTTACCCTCTATAATTGAAACATTGTAAGGAACAACCAAATCAAGGTCCATTTCACAGTATATATCTTCACCTTCAAATTCAATCTTTTCAATAACTACATCTTTATCATAGAGATTCATGACTTTCATATGTATTCCATTTCTTGTAATCACATAAGCATCAGAAGGAATAAATATATCAGCAGTATCAACGTAAAAATCAATTGAATAAGACTTCTCACCTATTATTTCAAGATTATGTTTTCCGTCTTCTAATTTTGGAACATCTACAAAAAAGAAAGGATAAGTCAAATCGTAATCGTAAGCTTCCCCATCAATCAAAACCT
>CAYOOQ010000089.1:0-5686 GCA_964405675.1 uncultured Methanosarcinales archaeon
CCGTAAGTGCCAGGCGGGTCGAGGCATCCTCCAGCTGCAGACGCGCCCGGGTAATGTCAAGCCGCAGCAGCTTCTCCGCTTCCCGCTTCTCCATTTGGGCTGCTTCCTGCTGAAGCCGCGCCCTGGACACCTTGTTGCGCTTCTCGCCCCAGTTAAAGATGGGGACCTTCACTGAGGCCATCAGCGACAGGGAAAACTCCTCGCTGCTCTGTTCGTTCAGCTCAAGCCCGCCAAAATAGTTGTATCCGGCCTGAAAGCCGACCCGGGGAAACATGTCCGCCCGCGCCATCCTGACCTCATGGCCGCGCACATCAATGGCTTTGTCCAGCATCCGGTACTCAGGCCGCCCTGAAGGGTCATGGCCGTGCGCTTCGGGCGTGGAAAGGTCCGGGGCTTCATCCGTCAGCGACTCAGTGGCCGATATGGCCGTTTCCAGCGGAAGGCCAGTGACCCGGCACAGGTCCATCCTGGCCAGCTCCAGACCGCTGCCGGCTTTCTGTACCATCAGGATGGCTTCATTAAGTTTCACTCGTGCTTTCAATAGCTCATTGCGTGTGATCATACCCTCTTCCAGGCTGTCTTCCAGGGAGGCTACCAGCTCTTCCAGCAACTCCCTGTAAGCAACGGCGGCTTCCCGTTTTTCCCTGACCGCGATATAACGAAAATACACCGAATCAGCCAGGACAAGAACCTCCGCCGTGTTCCGTTCCACATCCAGAACGGCTATGTCGGAGCCGGTTTCGGCCAACTGTATGGCATTGCGGATTTTGCCGCCGGCATATACGGCCTGCTCCAGCTCTACACCAGCCAGGGTGACCCCCTCTAACGCAATATTCAGTTCGGCATCCGGCAACTCGAAGTCGAAAGGTAGATCCGCCTCTCCATCCTGATCAAATAGCGAACCCGAAGGCAGGGTATAGTTGATATGATCGGGCGAATAAAAGTAGAGGCCGGAAGCAGAGAGCGATGGCAGCTGTGCCGCCCGGGCAATCTTTTCCTGCAGCACGGACTGCGCCTGCCTGTTTTCCGCCACCCGCAACCTTTGAGAATGTTCGAGCGCCATTTCCCGGCATTGCGCACGGGTAAGGGTTACCTCCTCGCCGGAAGCCACACCCCTGGCAGCAAACATCAGGATCAACAAAATGAGCATAAGGTATTTTCCTGCAACAACCATGACTCCTAAGATTTTTGACGTTTTTTCGCTTTTTTGCTGTTTGGCGACACCACACGGTACAATACGGCATAAAAGACCGGCATCATCATCAATGTGATCAACGAGCCCAGCAGCAGACCCGACATGATGGTGACGGCCATGGATCCGAACATGTCGTCCCTGACCAGCGGTACCATCCCGAGTATCGTGGTCAGGGATGCCATCATCACCGGCCGCAGACGGGAGGCTGAAGCATCCATCAGCGCATCAAAACGGTCTTTACCGGTATTGATCTGTAATCGGACCTCTTCCAGCAGCACCACCCCGTTTTTGATCATCATCCCCATCAGCCCGATGGTGCCCACGATGGCTACAAAGCCGAAGGCCTTGCCGGCCACAAAGAGGCCCGGCACGATACCAATAAAGGCCAGTGGCAGACTCATGATGATGATCAGGGGTAGTTTCAGGCTGTTGAACAGGGCGATCAGGATGGCAATGATCAGTATGATGGACAGTGGCAGATACATAAACAGGTATTCCTGTGCCTCGCTGCTCGCTTCATACTCGCCCTGCCATTCCATGCGATAACCTGCCGGCAGTTCTATGTTTTCAATGGCCTCCAGGATATTGCCGCGGACATCGTCGGCCGTCTTGCCATGGGCGGGATTGCTTTGGGCTTTGATCGCACGCTGTCCGTTATACCGGTGCACCACCGGCTCTTCCCATTGCACAGCAATATCATCCACGGCGTGATTCAGGGGCACCGAGCCGGTCATGGCGTCCAGGAAATCAGCGGGTTCCAGGGTGCCAGCCATAAGCTGTTGCAGCACTTCCGGATCAAGGTCAGGCAGCGCAGGGAGGGCACTAAAGGCGGGTGCCCGTTCCAGGTCGTCGACAGGGCCTCCCTGTTCGCCGGTATGTTTGATGATGATGGGGATGGCCCGGTTGCCTTCATCCCAGTGGCCTATGGGCAGCCCGTCGGTGGATGACAGCAGCGACAGCGCCACGTCGGATCGTGAGAGGCCCGCCTGCCTGGCTTTTTGAAGGTTGTAGCCGGCCACCCTGACCTTGGAAGCCGGCTCCCAGTTGTCGGTTACCAGCACAGCCGCCGGCTCCTCCTCCATGATCTCTTTGGCCTCTGCGGCAAGCTCTTTCAGCACAGCCGGGTCGGGCCCGGAAAACATTACCTCTACCGGGAACTCCTTATACATCAAATTATATCGCTTTACGCGGGCATAAGCCTGTGGATAATGTTTCAACAGATAATCCTGGATGGGCTCCACATGCTCCAGCAGCACATCGGCATCCGTGAAAGACACGATTAGCTCACCATAACGCATGGAAGGTTTTGCTATCGACCGCACCAGGTTATACCGTGAAGGGGTGCCTCCCAGACTGGTAGTGACGTTGGTTACCCCGGGTTTGTCAAGCAGGTAGTCTTCAATCTCAGCCAGGTCTTCATCTACGGCTTGTATGCGTGAACCGGCCGGAAGCCGGTACTCAATGTAGAGCTGGCTGTAGCTGAGGTCGGGGAAAAATGTACGCGGCACAAAACGGAAGAGCAGGGCAGTGATGGCCAACAGTACAAGCACCGCCGCAATGGCCATAGTTTTATGACATAAGATGTACTGCAGGGCGTTTCGGTGAACCCTGTATATACGGCTTGAATGAAGCTGTTTCCCTTTGAATTTTTCTTTGATTCGGGCGGCATCAAACTGATAGGAAGCCATGAGCGGTGCCTGTGTGAGGGCCAGTACCCAGCTAAGCAACAGTGAGACGGCCAGGACGATAAACAGGTCACGCACATACTCACCGGCCGTATCGGGCGACAGAAATATCGGCAGGAAGGCCAGGATGGCAATCAGGGTGGCCCCGATAAGCGGCCGGGCGGTCTTATGAACCGTATTGACAAGGGCCTTGTCCTTTTTCATCCCACCCTGCAGGTCGGTCAGTATCCCGTCAACAATAACCACAGCATTGTCAACCAGCATCCCCATGGCCAGAATAAATGTGGACAACGACACCCGCTGAAGGGTTCCGTCAAACAGGTTGAGGATTACCAGGGAGCCTAAGATGGTTATGATCAGACCACTGCCGATGATCATGCCGCTGCGCCAGCCCATGGCCAGCATCAGCACCAGGATCACAATCGTGACCGATTGGGCCAGGTTCGACATAAAGGTGTTGATGGCACTACTGACCTTTTCCGGCTGGAAGAACACTTTTTCAAAGTCAATGCCGGCAGGGATCCGGCTGCTTTTTAATGCCGCCAGCTTCTCATCTGTCTTCTTACCAAGCTCAATAATATTACCGCCACTTTCCATGGCAATGGAGATACCAAGCGCTGGCTGTTTGTTGTGACGCATGGCCTCGCGGTAAGGTTCCCTGAGGCTGCGTTCCACCGTGGCAATGTCGGCCAGCCGCACCTGGTCGCCCTCATGACCCTGGATGATAAGGTTGCGAATATCGTCGATGCGGTCAAACCCTTCATCCACATCGATGCGGATGCGTTCCCGGCCGCCTTCAAAATAGCCGGCATATACCGCCTGGTTCTGGTCTTGCAGGGCTAACAATACCTCTGCCGGGTGGACGCCCAGGTTTGCCATCCGCGATTGTTTTAACTGGATATAGATGGCAGGTGGCCGGTTGCCATACACCGACACCCGTTTGACATCAGGAATGGCTTCCATTTCCTTCTTCACCAGCATGCCGTAATCATGCATCTCATCATAAGAAAAGCCATCGGCGGTCATCGCATAGAACAGGCCGAATACATCGCCAAAGTCGTCTATGACCATGGGTGTTTCGGCATTTGCGGGAAGGTCGGCGGTGGCTCTGTTAACCTTCCGGCGCAGGATGTCCCACAACTGTTCCGTATCCTCCAGGTCAACTGTGGTATGCAACTGGACCGTGATCTCCGAATAATCGGCTTCCGAGCGGGACTCTATGTGGTCGAGGTTACCCATCTCACGAATGGCCTTTTCGATAACATCCGTTACCTGCAGCTCCACCTCATGGGCCGATGCGCCGGGATAGAGGGTGACAATCAGCGCCTGCTTGATTTCGACCTCCGGATCTTCCAGCTTGCTCATGGACATAAACGAATAGATGCCACCGGCAACCAGCACCAGGAGGAAAAAGTAAAACAGCACTTTGTTCTTAAAAATATAGTCTGTCATCTTGCTTGAAAAATGCTTGTCAGGATTGACTTTTTTTATTCAAAAATACGCTGTATGGTTCTTTAATCGTATCGACCGGTAAAGAAGCATGGTGCTTTCATAGCAGGTTGCCGACATTGGTGTCTGCGGGCTCCTCTGCCGGGCTTACCAGGTGGTTTTCATGCAGGGCGTGTACCCCTGCTGCCACGATACGCTCTCCGGCGGTCAGGTTGCCCCTTACCAGGGCATGGCCTTCCTTTGTGATGCGCACGACTTCGATGGCCCGGCTGTTGACCCTGCTGCTTTCCTCGTCCAGCATCCAAATGGCAGCCTGGTTTTCTTTTTCAAAGATGGCTTCCGAAGGTACCACAAAGAAGGCCGTATCCGCTTCTTCGGTATGGGTGATCATGATTTCTGCCGGCATCCCCGGCACCAGCACGGCATCATGCCTGTCGCCAATGGAAAAATATGCCGGATACAGTCCGTTGAGGTTGGCTTGTCCGGCTACCTCCCTGAGCTCTGCCCGGAACACCCTGTCGGGATAATGGGATGACAAAAACCGGACATCCACAAAGTGGTTTTTTCTGAGATAGTCTTTTGCCGAAAGGTGTGCGACAAGCTCCTGTTTGTTTGGATTCACAAGCGTCATGACCGGCATCCCGGCCTCAACAAGTTCATTGTCGTCAAAATGGATGCCTGACACCTGGCCGGAGAAAGGGGCTGTCAGCCTGGTGTCCCGGAGTTCATTTTTGTGTGCTTCGTATTTGGCTTCTATTTGCTGAAGCCCCGAAACCGCTTTCTCATAATCATTGACAGGCACGCGCTCCTTCTCGTAGAGGGCGGTGATACGTTCTGCCTCGTTTTTTACCTGCTCATAGCGGGCTTCCGTAGCTTCCAGCTGTAGCTGATAATCGCGATCATCCAACCGGGCCAGCAGCTGACCTTCTTCGACGTAGTCTCCCTCTTCGACCAGAACATCGCTGACAGGTCCGGGAACCCTGAACGACAAACGGGCTTCCGTGGTTGCCTTTATTCTGGCGGGGAAGCGTTTTGTCAGGGTGGCTTCGTGTGCCTCAATACGGTCTGTCTTTACCGGCAGGGCTTTTTCCTCTTCCGGCGCACCATCCGAACACGAGGACGGCACCAGGACAGCCAACAACAACAGCAAGGTGAATTGTCGCATCTTTCTAACAAGTTGGGTTTTACAATAAGGAACCATCAGACTGTCGTCCTGATACACATCACTTTTGTTATCTTTGATGGCGTCATAGTGTGATCGCATACCGGGACAGAAGCTGACGGGCATCATAACACAGCGTAAATATACAAGAAAATTTGGTGGTTTAAATGTATCTTTGAATACAATGTTCCGCTC
>CAYOOQ010000090.1:0-5673 GCA_964405675.1 uncultured Methanosarcinales archaeon
TACCTGCTCCTGTTTCCAGTTCTGCAATACACGAGATAAGTTTTTTTTGTGTCAAGTTGTTTTGCTTTCTCAATGAAATCATTTGAGTTAATTTCCATCAGCACAGATCCTGGTATCTTTTTATGATTGTGTTCACTCTCCGTCCGAACATCAATTATTACTGAATCTTCTTCCTTTGCTAATTTATTAAATTGGCTTGCTGATACATCGACCATTTTGATCTAACTTTTATATTCTTTCTGTAGCTCTTTATAGAATTCTAAATAATCAGAGATATTTTTAATCTCCATCTCTACTCCGCTGCTTCCGGTGGTGTTTATACTGATTTTTCCATTTGAATAAATCTTGTTAAAAAATCCCCTGTATGAGTTTATGTGATCTATTTTATTGAACAAAACAGAGGTTTGTGTCCTGTAAATAATACCTTTTCTTTCAAGAACCCTTGAATTCTCTATATGATAACTTGTCACTTTTATTTTCCATATTACAAATGCAAGGATTATTGGCATTAGTATCAATAAAATCGGTGTAAAAAGTATTATTATTGTAGCACTATTCGCGATATCTGGTCTTGAAATCCTTTTTGTTTCAAAATTATTTTTGTAATGGGAATCTTCTATGAACTTTACCATTTCCGGTTCCGGTTGATTGAGGATTATAGCATCCACCAGATGTTTTTTGTTTCTGATGTCCGGGGCATATTTAATGCCAAATGCATTTGAGATCAATGTTTGGTTTTTGGTGTTTTCCGCTTTTATCTCTTCTCCTGCAATATTGAACTGGATGTAGCCAATGTCTGTTTTTGGGTATCTTCTGATGGTTACTCCTTTTACATCATCATATCTTGATAAGTATCTTGTCCTAATGAATATACCCTCATTCTTTTCCACGTGCTCTTTGTAAAATACCAAATTGCATCTCCTATGGTAGTGACCCTTGTATATGTAGCCAGGGATGATAAATGGGAGAACTATTAATCCAAATGGTGGGAAAATGAACATTACAAAAACCAGCGGTAAGTTGGCCATGAACGCCTGCCTGAAACCAAATTCAGGCTTTACTTTATATAGAACTTCCCTATTTTGAAAGCCTCCTTTTTTTATTATACTTTTCAAGAGCCCTTGATCTTTTTTGATATTCTTGAACACAATGTTTTGGGATGAGCCGATTGACCAGAATTTTATTGTGAAAGTGTTAAATATCCTGTCTATCAGGCTCTCTTTAATTACTACTCCTGTTATTTTATCAAACGAGAACTCCGTCTGCCTTGCAGCTATAAAAGCAAACTGTTCTTCCACGCTGTTTTCTTTTACATTGTATTTCGTGAAAAATACACTAACTAACGCGTTAGCCAGTGCCCCTATAATCATCACAACTGCGAATATCAATGTTAGCATAATTATAGGTGATATTATAAAGAGAATTATGGCTGATATGAAAAGAGCAATAAATAGTAATAATACCCAATATAATGATTTTAATGGATCCATTACATGACTTGATTCTACATGAGATGATGATGATGTTTTCCTGGATTTCCTGCTTTCTGTTGCTTTTTTGGTGGCCACATCTTCCTGCTGAGGTAATATTTCATCCTGCATCTGCTCTTTTTTGGCTTTTTGTTTTTCTATGGATGCCTTATGTTCAAGAGAAGTGGTTCCTTTTATTAAACTATAAACATTTTTTTCCATTAGCTTTCCATTGATCACATTTTTGAAAAGCAACTCCTGTCCACTACCTTGACAGCTAATCCTCAGGTCATAAAGCCCTATTATCCTGTCGATAAGATCCCTGGTTGTCGCAACATCCGCCAGATTCTCAACAGGTATGAATGAATATTTTCTGGTCAGGAAACCTTCATAGTACGTTATCGTATCAGGGTAAAGAGTGTAAACCCTCATATATAAATCAAGGAATCTTATGGTGAAACCTATTATTATTGACATAAAAAATATAGTTAATGCAACAATTGTAATAAAAAGAAAAAACATGCTATGGCCTATCTCCTGCAAAATATTAATAACAAATGTACCAATTGCAAAAAATTGGATTACAAAAAATAACCCTACAACTGTAGCAATCGCACCACCTATAACTTCTTTCATGGCCCCCACTGCGCTGGGAGTTTCTTTTTGAACAACCTTTTCTTTTTTAAGTGAAAACCCATTATCTTTCATCAATTCAAAAATCTCATCATACCTTTTATGTGGCTCTTCAATACTTATCTGGCTTACTTCTACAGCACCGCTACCTGCACTTTGTACATAAATATGCCCTGTTCCAAAAATCTTATTTTCAACATATGGAAGAATTAGCTTAACGTTAGTTATATTTTTTACATTAAGTTCAGTCTCAGAATCCATCAGGTAAGTTCCTGATTTTTTAACGATTTTAGTTTTTTGAAAGATATATTTTTCTTTTTTAAACCTTCTGATACGTTTTAAAACAGAAATTATGATTATGGCGAATATGAGTACCCACTTCAAAGGTATTATTACCGGGAATCCTTCTGCAACAGTAAGTATAGAAATACTCACAACAATTCCTGCTATTATTAAAGGTATTGTAAGTCTTAAAAATGGAAGCAGAATGAATGCTTTGGCTTGTGGTTTATATTCCTTTATATCCATTTGATTAAAGATGGGCTTTGTCTTTAAATTTTTTTGGATTTTAACCTTATTTGTATTTTAACTTTATTGTTTTTTATTTTTTTGTATTATGCTTTCGCCGGTCATTTCTTGAGGCTTATCAAGACCAAATATTTCAAGGGCTGTTGGCGCTATGTCCTTCAGGCCCATTCCTTTTCTGAGAATTGCTTTTTTTAATCTTTTATTGCCCGAAACCAGTATTAATGGAACAGGGTTAGTAGTGTGGCTGGTTCTCCATTCAGGCCTCTGGTCTTCTGCATTCCCGTGATCTGCAAATACAAGGATTGTGTAACCTTTTTTCAGACCCTCATCTACGATTCTTCCTGTGCAGTCATCAACGGTTTCAATTGCCTTTTTTATTGCTTCTTTGTTTCCGGAATGCCCAACCATGTCTGCATTTACAAGGTTTGCAACCACAAAATCAAATTTATCTTTCCTGATTTCTTTTATCAGTTTAGTTGCAACTTCATTCCCGCTCATCTCCGGCTTTTGATCATAGGTTGGAACCATTGGTGAACTTACCAATATTCTGCTTTCACCTCTATACTTCCTTTCAGTCTGGCCGTTGAAGAAGAAAGTTACGTGAGCGTATTTTTCAGTTTCAGATATCCTTAACTGTTTTAGATTATTTTTTGATATTATTTTTCCACAAAGATTTCCAAGAGTTTGCTCTTTAAAAGCAATCTTGGCATTCATTCCTTTGTAATATTGTGTCATGGCGACAAAATAAACATTCTTTTTCTTTCTCACCCATTCATTAAAATCGTTCTCAACTATTGCCTTGGTTAATTGTCTTGTCCTGTCTGTCCTGAAATTAAAGAATATAAATGAATCATTTTTATTCATGCCTTTAAAACTGTACTTTTTAATGGGCAATATGAATTCATCAGTAACGCCCTTTGTGTGGCTTTCTTTGATGGCTGTTATGGGGTCATAAAAATTTTTTGATTTCCCTTCAACAATGCAGTCATAAGCTTTCTTTGTTCTGTCCCACCGCTTGTCCCTATCCATGGAATAATATCTACCGGAGATTGTTGCTATCTCGCCAAAACCAAGCCTTTTTAGCTTCTTTTGCAAATCTTTAAAGTGGCCGATACTTGCATCAACCGGGGCATCCCTTCCGTCCGTGAAAAGATGGAGTTTCACATCATAAAATTTATTCTGCCTGCATAAATCAAGCAATGCGTATAAGTGATCAATGTGGCTGTGCACTCCTTCTTCCTGAAGAAGTCCCGCTATATGGAGAGCTGATTTATTTTTTTTGCAGTTATCAATAGCTTTTAGGAATTCAGGGATACTAAAAAAAGATTTATCATCTATGGATTCATTTATTCTTTTCATTGACTGAAGTATTATTCTTCCCGAGCCAATGGTCATATGGCCCACTTCTGAATTTCCCTGGTATCCTTTTGGAAGGCCTACTGCCTCTCCTGAAGCCTTAAGCAAGGTGTTTGGATATTCAGCCATTAGTTTGTCCGTGCAGGGGGTACTGGCGGAAGCGATTGCATTATCTTTTTGGCTCTTCCTGTAACCCCAACCATCCCTTATCAAAAGTATAACCTTCTCTTTTTTCATCAGGTTTAGAAATTTAATTTGTTGATTTAAATAATTTATTCTTTTTAAGGTGTTGGTAATGTTTCATTGTCTTTACCTATTTACAACTAAGAAATTTCATCTTTTTGGTTTTTATCAAGCAGTATGACATAAATATACTCCATGGGCTTAAGTTGTTAGATTATTTTTTCAGAATTAATTATTGAATTCTTAACAATATCCTTCTGGTATTCTTTCCTTTCCATATGTTCTTTATAGTTCATTTCAATCTCGTATAATGCTGCCGGCAATTTTGAGATGCTGTCAATAGTTATATCCGGGCGTAAAAGTTCTCTAGCGTTTTTTTCATATACTTTAGGAATTTTTCTGCTTTCAAGGGCTTCTTCAATTGTTTCTGAAGAGTGCTCCCCCTGGTTGACTTTAACCGTGAAAATACCCAGTCCATTTGCCCCCATTATATCAGCTACGTATTTGTCTCCAACATGGACTTCCCTTTGCAGGAAGTTATTTCCATAATATTGCCTTACTTTCTCCCTTTGCTTGAGCCACATGTAGGGATTTGGTTTTTCTTTATGGTTTTCATCCCCTGAAACTTCAACGAAGCTATCAATTATTTTTATTTCCGGCTCCACTTGTCTGTGCCTAAAATAATGGCCGAGATTCAGCTCATCAAGCTTGTCTAGTTGCTTATCCCATATGCCATTGGAGACAAGTGTCAATATGTAATTTTGCTTAAGCAATTCATCAAGTGTGTCCACAGCATTTAATGCTGGTTTCATGTTGCTCATTTTTGCATTCTTATATTCATGAACCATGGTTTGCAGAAGCATATAATCCTGATTGATACCTGTTTTTCTTAAGGAGTAATCTTTGTTAAAATTTTCATTGATTAATTTGACAGGATTTTCTTCTTCATTCTTTATCCTTTCAACAAGGTCCTCATTTTTTTTATTGCAAAGGCCTATTAAGATATCAAAATGGTTTTGGGCATTTGAGCCTGTGGCTTTCCTTATTGTTTTAGTTAATTCTATACCTTCATCTATCGATTGTACATCCAGACCGTTTTCCATTCCTTTTCTGACACATAGCTTTAAAGCTTCTTCTAGAAAATCCCCTGGCACCCACAATACACCGTCAAGGTCAAAATGAATTACTTTTAGCTTCTGCATGAAGCACAAAATTACAAGCTACCTTATAAATTTTTGTTTTTTGATTACTATGCAGTGATTATTTTTAAGTGTTCCCTTGGACGTTTTCTAATAGTTAAATTTATAAATAAGCCACTACTCCAGAAGTCCACTCATAGCCCCGTGGTGTAGTGGCCAATCATACGGGATTTTGGGGGTTTTGCCGTTTCGTAAAGAATCGACTTTACCGAAAACGTCCTGTGACCTCGGTTCGAAATTGTCAGTGCAAAAGTACGCGGTCTCAGCACAGCAACGAACTTCCGGGCGGGGCTATCCTCCTTTTT
>CAYOOQ010000091.1:0-5663 GCA_964405675.1 uncultured Methanosarcinales archaeon
TAAAGCACGCTCATACTGAAGAGCCATGAGAATCTCCTGGCTGCGATCCTTTTTCTTTCGCAAAGCAGCTGTAAGTGTATCTCTAACCGGCACATACATTTTCAGGCCTTTAAGGGCTCTGGCCTTGTAAAGCATAAGCGCTGCATGGGCTGAGGAATCATTTCTTACATCTGCAGTCATTTGAACAATATCTTTGAGAACCATGGGGTCATCAGGTGAAACTTCCAGAAGCAGTTCTGTTAAAGAGACCTTAATTACCACATCTTCCGGCTCAAGATCTCTAAGTTCCTTGAGCACCTCCAGGGCTTGCAACAGATTGTTCTGCTCCTTGTGGGCCTCTGCCATGCCAAGAAGAAGCCCCCTTAGCCTTGGCTTGATAAAGGCATCAATATCATGTAAGCATTTAGGGGGTACTCAGTTTTAGTCCCTGGCACCAGGCCTGGGGACTGTCCCCCGCTAAGCACTAACTGAGCAGGTTCACACAATTTCGCGTTTGTCAGGTTATTTTGTGTAGTAGAGGTGTCGCGGGGACTGTCCCCTGGTCACGCCAGAGGCGTAATTCCGGCACCCCCTGAATGCTTACAATATCATGGGTCAAAGGCAAAGACAGAGTCAGATCAAGTCCATACCTGGAAAAGGTTTGCCCCAGTCCTGCCTGATTAACATAAGCCTGTTTAAAGAGCTTCAGTGCCAGGTCATAGTTCTCTTTTTTCAGAGCAATAAATCCGGCCATAAACAACGAATCAGCCATTTCTCCGCATTGACTGAGCTTTTCTGAGGCCAGCATTTCATTTCCCTGGATATAAGCCTTCAAACCATCAACAAAATCTTGCTCATTCCTGGGAGTAAAGATCCTTTTGAAAAACCCAAGGTCAAGTTTATGCATTGCCTGGCTGTTGGAGTCTGGTTCAAAACCGCCCTGCCCTTTTTTCTTCTTAAGACTGCCCCATGAGGAATGTTCTGTATAGAACAGGCCGGTTCCCGTTGCTCCTATGGTTTTGCGCACCCCTCTTGATCCCACAGTTACCTTGGCCCCCCTGGGCCCAAACGATAAAGACGGTCCAGACTTGCTTAAATTCAAGGTAACACACGGTGCTACCTTGAATCTCCTAAAAAATCTAAAAGGCATTAGCTTTCCTTGTTTGCTGGATTTTTGTTAGGAGAAGGGAAAAAGGAAAAACCTTTCATGGGATCATCATAAATCATGTCAAAGCCCAAAGACAGCTTTTCTTCAGAATCAAAGCCTCAAGACATTCAACAACACTGTAGCTGGGAATAGTTAATTTAGGAAAAGTCGAACATTCTGGGCATATCCAAAATTATACATTACAGACCTAACTTATTATCAGCTCCAAATCTCCAAATAATGACGTCAACAACATGATTTGATAGGTTATATGATTCGCCGAGAAAGCCTACAAGTTCTTTTGGGCTTGAATTACAAAAATCCGCTGCTCTTTCAAGCCAAATGTCAGGCTTGGCTTCATCAACGTATCCAATATTTTTTGCGATTTGAAGCTTTGTTATTGGCCCTATTCCTGGAAGTTCTTCTAACATATCGATGCCTTCTTTACGAAGTCTTTTCTTAAAATTTGAAAACCCCTCTTGTGCAATAGCCTTACTTCCATCAAGAAAAGCCTTCGCTTTACGCTCGTTGTTAAAGATTTTAAGTACAGGACTGACCGACCTCATTCTGTTCAGAGCTTCAAGATCAAAATTCTTGTATGTCTCCTTCAATTTAGGGAAAATTGCCTCAATAGTTGACACTTTGAATCCACTGGCAAAAACAACCCAACAATACTCTGCAAGAAATTGCTTAGATTTAAGATTAGTAAAAGTTTGAGGAGAAATAGATTTTGCCCAGATTAGTTCATCTGGATAATGCTCTTCACAATAATCTTTAGCTGCTTCAAACAGCTCTAATGCTTTTGCTTCGTTCATAGTTATTACCAATCTCCATAATTAAGTTAAACTGGCTTACCTCGTAGGAAGATTTACATGGTGAAGTTCCAGTTTAGGTTCTGAATAGTCTGTGTTAAAGCTTTCATCGTGTTGGATAAGTTCTTGTTTTTGACCATCACCACTCATTGTTGGAGCCATGATTATTGTTTTAGTCGGATACTTATTAGAGCACATTTCCTTAACTTTATCATGCCTTGTATAAGCTACAACCTGGAAAACATCGTTGCGATAGGCTCCATCCTTCTTCCAGTCATATTTATACTTGGCATCCATTACATGATACTCATGGTTTTTTTCAACAATAAAGTCAGGGCGAACATTATTTATGCCATCACCAAATTCTTGACCGGTAGATATGACTTCACACTCACCACTCTTTCGGAGAAGAGCCTCACAATAGCGCTCAAAAAGCACATTCATATTAATTGCAAAAGGGTATATGGTTTCAGGCCTATCATTATCTTCTGGACCTTTGCTGGGATCATTGCCCAATAACCTTAAAATCCATTTTGCATGTTCAATAGGTTTTTTGTAGGCCTTTTTCAGTCCTCCAAGCTTTATAGAATGAAATTCAGACATAGATATACGGCGCAAAGTGACTCCAGTCAGGGCCCGGTCACAATGTAAGGACCATTCATGAACTTTTGTACCTTGAAACATATTGTGATTTCGACGGATTTCTTTCAGACATTGTTCAAGGGCAGCCCTTAAAATCTGGTTTTCAGGACTGTCCAAGCTGTGTTTCTGGTACTGACAACACATTCGATCAACCCTGCCTCGAACGGTATTCATGCGAAAATTCTGATGCACAAGTATTTTACCTTTGACTTTGGAAACCAGATTTTCCTGCACACGAATGAATTCATTACGTAAATGCCGCTTGCACAGCTTAGATAGTTCGATGAGATAGAAAGAGATTACAAAAAACCGAACACAGTCAAGGTCAAAATGGGATTGCAATGGCTCTTCATCAGGCCAGTATTTAAAGAGCTTTTTAATTTTTATATGCTTTGCGATTTCGGAATTGCGGAAGCATTCCTGAGCCATCTGTAAAGGATCTACTGCGGAGTTTTCTCTCTTAGGCTTTTTGGGCAGGACAGTAATTGGTACTTTATTCCGGCTTTCTTCAAATTGCGGCCCCCAGACCTGGCCAACAAAACAGCTGGCCCGGACTTTATTTTTTTTAACTTTCAGACCAAGTAGCTTAGCGTTTTCATTTTGGCCATCTTGATCAGAAAGTTCTTGTTCGTCATTCTGATTACTATCTTGTGTCTGATCTATAAGGGATTTCAGGTTTTTAAAAATACCATGGCGATCAGTATCATTGTCTTCACAGTCTGACTTGAGTTTCAACTGTTCATACTCATTAGCTATGAAATAGCAGAAATTATTCATTTTCGTCATCCTTAGGCTTGGATGAATTCAAAAATTCATCAATAGCATCCATAATATCCTCAGGCCGCTCCGGTGTGCTGATTTCTATTTCGTCGATATTATTCAATTTTAAAGTAAGACGGCCGCCATCCTTTGCTAACAATATTCCATCCTTGAAATATTCCCGTAATAATGGGTATACTTGGTACGCAAACTTGAGACATAATTTACTGACATCATCTTGTGATTTCTCGGTCATAAAGTAAGTATGTCCGGGCTGAACATCATCTGCAAAAAAATCTAAGGAGAGGTTTGATGTATCTCCTCGAAATAAATCCTGGACAATATTAAATAATTCTAAGGACTTACCGGACAAATAATTACCATTCGGTAATACCGGAACAAAAGCAAAGCGCCTGCGAACTGCATAGTCAATATGCCCAATGGATCTGTCAGCTGTGTTCATTGTGCCAATGATGAAAAGATTGTCAGGAACTTTTAGCTTTTTACTTTCTCCAACTTTATAAGGAGTTTCAACTTCCTCTCCACGATATTCAAGGGCGTAAATCAATTCGCCAAGAACAGCAGCAAGATTGGCGCGATTTATTTCATCGATAATAAGGACAAAGTTCTTGCCTGGTTCATTTTGTGCTTGTTCACACGCTTGCTCACACATTTCTGCGAAAATGCGATTTCTGGTTACATAATTAATTTTCTCACCCTCAGTTTCTACTTGAATTCCACGAACGAAATCTTCGTAATTGTAGGATGGATGAAATTGAACAATCTTCACTTGATTTTTTTGTTTACCACTCAATCGTTTAAATTCTTCTTTGGGATCATCTCTAAAATGGACACCTGTAGCTTGTGATATAGCAAGCTGTTTTGCAGTATAAGTTTTGCCTGTACCAGGAGGGCCAGTCAGAATTATTTGATTAAAATTATTAAGAGCATATTTTGCATTGGACACTAACTCTTCATGTTTGTATGAATTATGGTTTAAATTTGTGCTTTCTATTCTCATGCTTATTTCCTCTCTTATTTTATTCATTGTTTTAATAAACTTCAAGTAATTATCTAACGAAAAGCTTGAAATATTATAAAGTATAAGATAGCTTGCGTTATCAATGGCAATGATTCTATTTTCATTAAATTTATTTGGATCAATATCAGAAAGCTTTATTCTCTTTCGTTTTACTGTGATTAAAGAATTTAATTTTCTACATAAGAATACATTGTCATTCTCATCTTTAGCAAGTATTGAATTTCCTTTGTTACCACCCATCAATATATGAGATTCTAATAGGTCAGAATTTGTTGTAGAGAATTTAATAAGTCGGGTGTCATCTTCAACTCTTAGAAATCCAAGCCTATAGTTTTCTGGATTTATATTGTATACCAATCTGTATGCGGTCTTTTTTTCTTCAATATTCTTTTCATCTATTATACGCTCCAATCTTTTAGTACTTTGTTCATGCAATTTTCTCAATCTTGATTCATAGTTTTTGAACGCACTTAATATTTCTTCATTTTTGACAATTAGTTTCATAAAAACCCCCATTTATTTTGCATGATAATATTTATAACTTTAATAAACTGTGTTCTTTGAATTTTTAATAATTTATAACTATTCAATTAATACTTCTAAATTGTAAAAGCTATTCTGCATTACCTTGCTTATGTATTCTATTACTTCATCTTTCATTTCTGATATATTAAGTATTAATAATTCTAAATAATTGAGGTTCATAACAGCGTATAACATGTTACGCATATCATCTTCGCTTATGTAGATTGCTTCATGGTTATCGCACGTCAATGCCAAATTTCTTAAATTAGGAAAGCAGTATAAATCTTGCGCTTCTATAAACAAATCAGTTTGAAAATTTGCACTATGTATGTTTTTATTAGCTGTACTATTTACGAAATATTCTGTATTGGTAACTAAATTTAGTGGTAAGTGAAATATAATATCTGTTGACATATCATTTTCTTTCAGCGCCTCCAGAATGGTTGCTGGAGGTATACGATTAAAATATACTTCTTTAATAAAACCACCAAGATACATTAGTGTGTCTAATTCATGAATTTTTAGCATTTTTAACCTCAATAATGCATAGTTTAAAAATAAATATTGTAACTACTATTCTGTGCTAAAAGTTATGATTATCCTTTCATTAAAGGAAAATACTTCACAAGACCATACATAAAACAATTATACAGTAGACAGTGTTTCAGAGGGGTCACAATGCTATTCACTCGAGTTTTATTCCTCTTTGCTCCAAAATTTTGCAGATATCGCCAAAAGTACCTGCAACTCGTGCTTG
>CAYOOQ010000092.1:0-5584 GCA_964405675.1 uncultured Methanosarcinales archaeon
TCAATCACCTCAAATTATTTCTCTTTAAATATTTTAAAAAGTTTTTGTATTTCTTGGCTTTATTTTAAATAACAAAAATCTCTTCGTTTTAAATTAAATGTATTGCAAGACCTTAAGCTAACAAAAAAAAAATTTTTTTGTCATTATATTCTTTCCAAAATCTCCAAAAATTTTCAATAATTCCCCAAAACCCTCAAACGGAAAAATGCTTAAGAGTAAAAACAAAATATTTTTAAAGTAAAGATACGGATTTATTAAGATGGGGATTAAAAGAAATATTTTTTTGATGCTGTTCATTTTAATTCTGCCAGTTTATGTGGCTGGTGATGGCTGTTGTATCTATGAAGATGCTTTATTTGACTGGGCAATATGTCAAAGGGTTCCTGAGCAACTTTGTTGTGGGGATTCGGCCTCATGTGATTTTGAGGAAGGAGAGGATTGCTATTCAGCTGGCGCGACTTCTAATTTTCCAGAGTGTGACAGGGGCTGTTGTTGTGTGGATTATGATGATTCAGGGCAGGTTCTTGCTACAATTACTACAAGGGCTGCATGCTCCGGAGATTTTCAGGATGAGCCAGCAGAATTGGTAAGTTCAGAAGAGGCTTGTGCAAATTATTGCGGAGGTGACTATGAACCACTTCCAGAAATTACTGGAGACCAATGCGTATATTACTATTGTGGTGGTGATACTTTTCCTGAAGGGCCGATTCCTGATGAACAAGACCTGAACTTACAATTTACAAATAGTATATTTAGTGGTTTTGATGGAAAGGTAACCGCTGGAATTAAAACAGCCGACCATTATTGGCTTGTAAATGATGATCATAAACTATTTCTTTTTGATTCGGGACGCAGTCTTGTACCTGACTCAGCTCTTGATGATTTTGAAATGGAGGAGAATCCTTCAGATATAAATGTTTTACATGAGGATATACACAACATTAATTCAATGGCCGATGTAAGTAGTAGTCCTGGAATAATATTTATTGCACAAGGTGATCAAATCTACAGGTTTACTGATAGTGGCCTTACCTCATATACAACAGAGTCGCAGGCGGGATACATGACAACCTATGGCTCTTATTATTTTGGCTCTTATATAATGTTTCATGGTTCAGGGGATACTATTAATTATTTCAAGACATCTTCACGTTCAAATCCTTTTGGCAATAAAGCAAACGAGGGAACTTTTAGTTCTGTTTTAAATGATATTGATGCAGTACTTGAGTTGAACTTTGATGACAGTTTGCCATGTCTCCTTATTTTCGGTGGATGCAGGGTTTTTAGTGGTTGTGGAGAGGATGAGCACTGTAGCGATTTTAACGAATGCACAAAAGGAAAATGCGAAGGAGGCGAATGTCATTTTCCCCAACGCGATGATGGTATTTCCTGCGGTCAAGATGGTGAATGCTGCGGCGGTGTTTGTTATACAGAAGGTAGAAATTATGAATATCATGAAGATTGCCGGGTAGGGCCTGATTGTGACGGTACTTTTTTAGAATATGATTCTTCTAATGATGGTAGTATTTGTAAAGATGAATGTTATACTTGCCAGAGTGGTTTTTGTAAGCCCGACCATAGTGAGTGTAGGGCAGATGATGTGGAGGGGGTCGAAGATGATGCAAATGCATGTTGTGACGAGGGGGAGTGTATTCCTTGTGAAGATATGGATGATATGTGTGTAGAAGGGGAAATAGACTGCCCTAATGACAATACATACAGGGAATGTGAATTTATGGGGACTAATGGAGGAGAGATAGGTGTATGGTCAGAGGTTAAGGATTGCGATACTGATGTTTGCCATGAATCAGTTTGCATTGAAGGTACTGGTAGTGATGCAGGATGTAGCGAGGAACCTATGGAAGAAGGCTCTCAGGATAGTGGTGTTTGTTATAATGAAGAAGGCTGTGTTCTGGATGGCATGGAAACTGTATGTAGATGCGATGCTAACCAAGAATGTACTGCCTTTTGTACGGATAATTCTGAATGTGAAATGGATGAAGACGAGCCATGTAAGGAAGCTGTTTGTAATACTGAAACCGGCGAGTGTGTTGTGGAAGATCTCGATGAAGGAACCTGCACTAATACTGGTGGGGACCCAGGTTTTTGTGAAGATGGAGAGTGTGAAACCCATGAATGTGATGAAGAAACAAAGGAAACAGATTGTCCGGAACCTGAAACTTGTTATGATATAGTATGCGAAGATGGATTATGTGATACAGAACCCTCCCCTGAGGATGAAACCTGTAATTATGCAATTGATATGCCTGGTTTGTGTGACGGTGAAGGCAATTGTGAATCAGTAGATTGTACTGAGCCTGACCATTGTGAAGATTTAAGTGAGGAATGTAAAGAACCTTATTGTGATACTAACTCAGAACAATGTTTCACTGAAACTGTTACGGGCGAGGAATGCACAATTGATGACGAAGATGAAGGTATTTGTTATGAAGGTGATTGTGTAGAATGCCATGAACCTGGACAGTGTGATGATCAAAATGAGGATTGTTTTAACAATAGATGCATACAATGCAAATTATCAGACCATTGTGATGATAACGAAGTTTGTGTTGATGAAGAGTGTGTAATTGATTGCACCCATGATGAAGCAGACGATTGTCCTGATGATACAGAGCATTGTAATTCTGAAACAGGAGAATGTGTAGAGTGTATTCCTGGAGAAGAAGATCATTGCGATGATGGTAAACACTGTCATAATGATAAATGTGTAGAAGATTGTGAAGGTAAAGACGATTGCTCAGGTGATGATGTTTGTGTTGAAGGTTCATGTGTAGAATGTGGTTCAACTTCACATTGTCCTGTAGAAACTTATTGTGATAAGGATATAAATGAATGCGTAGGATGTATTCCTGGAGAAGACCATTGTGATCCCGGAAATTATTGTTATATTGATGAATGTACACAAGGCTGTGATGACGATGATAATTGCCTTGGAGATGATGTCTGTCATGAAGGAGAGTGCGTGCAACCATGTGAAAATGATAATGAATGTCCATCTGATAAATTTTGTAATACTGAACTTAATATTTGCGTTGATTGCACAGCTAATGACCATTGCGATGATGGAAATGACTGCACGATAAACGAATGCGACACTGAAGTTAATGAATGTATTGAAGAATATGAGGAAACAGGAAATGATTGTACTTCAGATGATGTAGACGATGGCTTTTGTCACCAGGGTGAGTGTCTTGAAGGTTGTGAAAACGACGATGAGTGCGAAGGTGGAGTTTATGATGATAAGAATTATTGCTACATTCCACAAGGCAGGGAAAAAGGTGTTTGTGTAGAATGCCATGAAGAATCCCATTGCGAAGTTGATGATGAATGCATCGAAGTTGATGCATGTGTCAGGGAAAACAGGTTTGAATGTGAATATAACTACAAGACCGGCACAGATTGTGTTACCTGTGATGAAGAGTATGGCAACTGCGTTTGTTACGAAGGCAATTGCATAGACCAATGCTTTGATGATGAAGATTGTTCAGATGATGAAGTCTGTGGCGATGAAGGTTATTGTGTTGAATGTGATGGAGATAATGAATGCGATGATGGAAATGACTGCACCATAAACACATGTGAAAATGGCGTTTGTCAAACCGAAAATAAAGAAGATATAGACACCAGATGCGGAGAGAATAATGAAGGTTATTGCTGTAGCGGTAATTGTGTAACTGACGTTACTGGAGAAGATTTCCATAATGATTGTACTGATTGGGGTTTAAATTGTAATGAAGCAACGGGAAAAGTTGAATTTGAACACACAAATCATGGCGAGCTTTGCGGGGACAGTGATTGTACTGTTTGTAATTATGGATATTGTGATCATGACGACGATACTTATTGTGATGATGGAGAGGATTGTTTTGAAGGCGAGTGTTTTGAAGATTGTCAGTACAAATGTGAATCCGGAGACAGCGAGTGCATGGATGGCGCCTGGGCAAGGTTGAGGGAATGTATTGAACATCCTAATCTTGACGACTGTTATACCTGGGATGCTCCCGAAAAGTGCCCTGATGATACCTGTAAAGAGCCATATTGTTCTGAAGGTGAGTGCGGCAAAAATCCTATAGCTTCAGGACAAAGTGATGAAAATTGCTGGAATGGTTATGGTTGTGAAGAGGACATATGCAGGTGTGATGGTTTTGGCTATTGTATGGCTTTTGAATGTGATACTGATTCTGATTGTGAAGATGAAGAGCTTCCTTGCATAACTGGAACTTGTGTTGGCGGGGAATGTGAATTTGAGTCAAAAGAAGATGGCACAAATTGTCCAGGCGGAGCCTGTTGTGGGGGAGTTTGCCAGACTACTACTTATAATGAACATTTCAATGAATCCTGCAGGAGTGACTCACCCCAATGTGTAGGGGGAAGTTATGAGTATATAGCCGAAAATGAAGGAGAGATTTGTGCAGGGGAATGCTCAGTTTGTTTTGGCGGAACCTGCTATGATAATAGCTCAATGTGTCCTGAAGGTCAGGAATGCGAAAACGGCGAGTGTGTAGGCTGCCGGAACAGATGTGAAGAGGGTGAAACAGAATGCTTTGACACAAACGTACAGACTTGTAAAGAAATCAACGGCTGCATGACCTGGGGTAGCCCGGAACCTTGTGATGATGAAGGAATGTGTACTAAAGCTGATTGTGTTAATGGAGAATGCGTTGTTGTAAATGTTGATGAAGGTAAAACACATAATGAATGTTATAGTGTGCATGGTTGTGAAGGTGATAATTGTATGTGTGATGGGGAAGGTCAATGTGTTCCAGGTAGAAGTATAGGCCCACCTCTTGTTCCAGGTCCAAACGATACAAAAAATGGAAATGGCCATTTACCAGACCCTGTAAACGGAGATAACGGAGATAATGGAAGGGTAGGGGAAGAAAGCATGAGCTTTTGGTGGCTTTTGCTTCTAATTATTCTTATGGTTATAGTTGTAGGAGGATTCACTGGTGCTTATTATTATGATACAAATTATAACCAGGGTGCATTTATTAATGATTTGAAAAGAAAATTAAATCAACTTTCTTCAAAAATAAAGTCTCTTTTCGGTAAGTCTTCTTCAACTCCCAAACAAAAAATGCAGGGTTCCTTTGGACCACAAGTTCCGGGAAGCCATGGCCAATTCAGGCAAAGCCCTAGGCAAGGTTTACCTTCTCAAGGCTATGGAAGTCAGAGCCAACCAACTTCTAAACCCGGTGGAAGCCAAATAAAATCCCAGAGTCCTTCC
Organism: uncultured Methanosarcinales archaeon; assembly: GCA_964405675.1. Classification (GTDB taxonomy): domain Archaea; phylum Nanobdellota; class Nanobdellia; order Woesearchaeales; family DSVV01; genus CAZBGG01. The sequence continues at coordinate 5,249 of CAYOOQ010000092.1, forward strand.
CAGGCAGGTCTTTCTCCTTCAACTTCTAAACCTAGCCAGGGAGCAGAGCCTAAAAAGCTTGACAGTGCCTTGCAAAAGGAATTATATAATTACCTTCAAACATTGAGGCAAAAAGGCCCTGACAAAAACAAGGAGCTTGAGTTAATAAAAAAAGGTGTAACAACCCAAAAACTAAAAGAACTCTATCAGATTGTAAGAAAAGAAAATGAAAAACGAGCAGAGAGGAAGAAGAAATTAGCTAAATTCGACTGATTATTATTATTATTATTATTATTATTATTTGGAAAATTTTCTGCTTTTAATTCAATGAAAAAGTTTATTAAAAAACATTTCCCA
>CAYOOQ010000093.1:0-5548 GCA_964405675.1 uncultured Methanosarcinales archaeon
GGAGGGCAATCCCCTTCAACACTCTCAATAGCATCAACTATTTCATCAGGTTCTAAACCTGAAAAAACAGAAGGGAAATTTGTAGCTTTTGCAACAGAAACTACCATAATAAGAACTATAAGAACCAAAAAAAACATCTTAAATCTTTCATTCTTTTTAAGTTTCATGTAAAATACCTTGTCTTTGATTATTAACTTTATAACTTTCTTAGTTAAAACATTTAAATACTTTTCGTTATCTCCAGTAACAAAATTTGTTCCTTTCTGGTAAAACAAAATCTTTTTAAAATGAATACACTGTTTAGAGAAAATGTTCAACAGAAAAATAGCCTTTTTTATAATTCTGACCATGTGCTTAATAATTCTACCAATTTTCGCTCTTGCCGATGGATGCTGTACGTATCCTGACGCCTCATTTGAGTTTGCTATATGTCAAAGTGTTCCTGAACAAATATGCTGTCCTGATGGAAGTCAAGATTGCCTCAATCATTTTCACTCGGGCCTAGACTGTTACGGTGTTGGTGGTTCAGCCAATTTCGATGAATGCGAAAGAGGATGTTGCTGTGTAGAAGAAGAAGATGGAATAGTTGCATCATCCACAACCAGGGCAGGATGTTCAGGAGAATTTCACCAAGGAGACTATGATACACAAACATGTGCTGGGATATGCGGAGGGGATTATGAGGAACTTCAACAAATAGATACAAGAGAGAGACAATGCATGTATTATTATTGCAAAGGCAATCAATTTCCTGAAGGACCAAAACCAGATGCCTCGGGTCTTAATTTAGTATACGCCGATACAGTCTTCTCTGGATTTGAAGGAAAAATAACAGCTGCAATGAGAACATATAATCATTTTTGGCTTGTAAACGAAGTGGGGAAATTATTCCTTTTTGATTCGGGAACCAACCTGGTAACAAGCGACAACAGGCTTGAGGATTTCGGTTTGGACAGCAACCCTATAAACTTGAGTGATATACACAATCTTGAATCGATTAACTCCATGGCCGCAATCAGCGATGAACCAACCGGCCAAATATTTTTCTCTGAGAACAACAACATCTATAGGTACACAGGAGGCGGCACACAGGGAGGTTTAACAAATTTTTACGGACCAAGTAATCTGGGTTATGATAGATTTAGTTTCATGTCAAGCTATGGCTCATATAAATTCGACAACTTTCTATTTACTTTTGGGCTAGGAAAAGACGTTACTTTTTATGAAACTTCCAGTAGAGAAAATCCATTCCAAGGAAATATGAAAGGGGAAGTAGAAGCTTTGCTTGACGAAATAGACGCAGTATTTGAGCTAAATTATGAAGGCGAAAATAAATATCCCTGCCTTATATACATTGGAAGCTGTAACCTTTTAGATGGATGCAAAGCGGACGACCAATGTGAAGATTTCAATGAATGTACTGAAAATTTATGCTTGAGTGACGGAACCTGCCACTTTAGTCAAGAATCGGACGGAGCACCGTGTTCAGGAAACGACTTTGGATGTTGTGCAGGCGTTTGCTTCAATGAACCAGCAAACAATGATTTTGACGAAGAATGCAGAAGCGACCCAATCTGTACAAGTCATTATCTTAAATATGAAGAAGACAACGAAGGACAACCGTGTGAAGGAGACTGCAAGACCTGCGAAAGCGGTTATTGCATTGACAATGATGAAGTATGTGAAGAAGAAGGAATGTGCTGTGAAGATGGTGAGTGCGTCCAATGCGTTACTGAATGTTATGAAGACGACAAAAAATGCGTTGGCGACTCCAGTTATCAGCAATGTGAAAATGTAGAAGATGACCTATGGAGATTCTCAACAGATATCCAAGAATGCGAATCTTCAGTTTGCAACAGACCAATTTGTGAAGAAGGTGGATGTCGAGAAGAGCCAATAGCTTTCGGAGAATCTGATTTTGATAATGGATGCTATAATGATGAAGGTTGTGAAGACGGCAATTGTAACTGTGATGGAGAAGGTAATTGCGTTTCAATGTGTGACCCAATGGGAGACGATTGTGATGATGGAAACCCATGCACTGAAGGTCGATGCAATACAGATACTGGAGAATGCGATTTCCTACCTAGAAACGGCGTATTATGTGAAACAAACGGAGAACAGGGAATTTGTCGAAATGATGAATGTGAAATAGTTGATTGTATTGAAAATGATGACTGCGAAGAAATATCTTGCAGAGATGCCTTTTGCAGCGATGGAAATATATGCAAATGGGAACCCTCCACAGATGGCGAAGAATGTACAAAAGAAAGCGGAGATTTAGGTGAATGTCAAGAAGGGTATTGTAGATATATTGAGTGTCAAGAGGCAAATGATTGTCCAGATTCCAAATGCCAAGAAAAGGAATGCACAGGCGGTTCCTGTACATACACGGATTTTGTGGACGGTCATGATTGTGAAATAGAAGGAGAAGAAGAAACAAAAGAAGGATTTTGTCATGGCGGAGACTGCCTAATATCCTGCGTAAGCGAAGGCTGTCCGGATGACGAAGTATGCAACGAAGAAACCGGCCTTTGTGTTGAATGTATGGAAGCAAATGATTGCCCTGAAGAAGAATGTAAAAACGTCACCTGCAATGATGAAAACGAATGCACATATTCAAATGCACCAAACGGAGAGGAATGCTCCGATGGAACCTGTTTTGCAGGTAACTGTGAGGAAAATTGTCAAGATAACACCCAATGTGGTGGAGACACTCCGGTTTGCTCACAAGATATTGGAACATGCGTAGAATGTAACATAGGAAGCGATTGCCCCCAAAAAGATTGCTTAAACATAGAAGGATGTTATTTTGGTGAATGTAGATATACCAAACAGGAAAATGGAACCTCGTGTGATTCTTGCGGTCCTGGTGAATGCGTTTGCTTTCGAGGGACTTGCATAAACGCCTGTTATGATAGCTCAGATTGTGAAGAAACCTACCCTTTTTGTAATCAAGATTTAAGTTACTGTACAGAATGCGAGAATGAAAATCATTGTGATGATGGAAACCCTTGTACTATTAGTTCATGTAATGAGGGATTTTGTGAATATGAAAACCTAGATGACTACATAGAATGCAATGAAGACGGAGTAAATGGAACCTGTTGCGGAGGAGTCTGCAATACTCAAACACTTGCTGATACCTATGATGAAGAATGCAGAAGCGACTATCCTTCATGTATTGGAGATAGACTCCAATACACCTCTGAAAATGAAGGAGAAATCTGTGACGGTGAATGCACAGTATGTAGTAGTGGATTTTGTGACCATGATAACCATTCTATTTGTCCCGATTCACAAATATGCAATGAAGGAATATGCAGTGATTGTGAAGAAAATTTGTGCGAAATAGGGGATTCTGAATGTCTTTCAGAAGGAAGATACAGAGAATGCACATCGGAAAATGAATGTAATGTATGGGGTGAACCAAAAAATTGTCCAGATGAAGCCTGCCAAACCCCTTCATGTGAAGATGGACAATGTTTTCTTTCTTACATCCCAAGAGGAGATACAGACAGTGAATATTGCCAGGGAGATGTAGGTTGCGATGGAGGAGATTGTAGATGCGATGGTAACGGAAATTGTGTTTCTATGTGTTTTTCAGACAAAGATTGTGATGACGGTAACCCTTGTACAAAAGGGTTCTGTGATAACGGTAGATGTGTACAAGAACCATCACAAGATATGCAGGCATGCCCTGGCGGAGTATGTTGCGGAGGAGCATGCAAATTAAAAACAAAGAACCAAGAATTCCATGAGTCATGCAGAAGTGCAGAACCAGTATGTGATGGTGGCAGTTACGGGTATGTAGCAGTTAATGAAAATGAGAATTGTCAGGGAGATTGCAGTGTTTGTGTCAATGGATTTTGCTATGACGACAGCTCTTTGTGCGGAGAAGGTCAGGAATGTAACGAAGGAGTATGTGAAGGATGCACAGACAGTTGCACCGAAGGTGAAAAAAGATGTGCAAATGATATGGTACAAGAATGTACTTTAATCAACGACTGCCTTGTATGGGGAAAACCGCAAGAATGTCAAGAAGATGAAAAATGTGTATATAGCAGATGCGTTAACGGAAATTGTAATACTGCTTACGTTGAAAAAGGAGACACTGACAAATTTTGTTATGGGTTCTATGGTTGTGATGGAAATAATTGCCGTTGTGATGGAAGAGGAAATTGTATAAAAGGAGATGAACTTAAAGACATTGTAATACCAAAAGGAGAAGATGATTTCCAAATTATTGAAAGGGATAAAGACGAAATAGAAGAAAGTGAAAGAGACAGAAGAGAAGCTGAAAAAGCTGAAGAAGAAAAAAGCAGTTGGATCCTACTATTAATACTCCTAATCCTGTTGGTAATAATACTCTCAGTTACCTGTGTTTACTTCTACGACAAATATTACATGGACGGAAGATTACTAAACAAAATAAAACAAAAAACAAGGCCTATATTAAACAATATTTCCTCAAAGATAAATGGACTTATAAATAAAACAAAGAATACCGGCAACAATCTAAACAATTCAATACGAAAACAAACCAATTCCAGTACAAAAAAACCAATAAATCAATATCAAAGACAAGGGCCTGGAAAAAACATGTACCAGGGACAACCAAACAGAAATTCTCAACATATTAACAATCAACAACCAAGAGCATACGGCACAGTTAGAGATACTCCACAAACAAGTCCATTACCTGCTTCAAGCGATAACAAAAAGGAATTGATGGATTACATACAGACACTTAAGACTAAAGGACCTGACAAAAGAAAAGAATTAGAACTCCAGAAGAAAGGAGTAACAAGAGAGCAACTTCTGGCAGCATACAAGATTGCCAGAAGAGAAAATGAAAAAAGACTAGGTATGAAAAACATGCTCTCAAAGTTTGATGAAAAAAATAAGAAATAAATATCTAATAGTAAATATTTACATAATAAATATTTACAATTCATACCTAATATACATCAACGCATATTCTAAAGCATCTCGATAGAACTAAAAAAGAATACTAAAAACAAATTATTTACTATTTCAATTAAATACTATTAAAAATAATCATAAATATGATTAAGAACTAAAAAATTAATATGTATCACAACGAGGTCCACAAGGATTACGACAATATGTACAACAATCTTCTCTTAAATCACATATTTCGCAATTATCAATACAACCACTAAGATCAAAAGAATCGCAATCGTCATCTGCATCACAATCATTATTTGTTTCATGACATCCATCTACACATTCAGGGGGAGTTACCCACCTTACACAACTACCACTCTGTCCCCTGAAATCAGTCACGTCATCCCTATCTAAAAAAATACTGGTGTCCAAAACATCTGCATCAAAAGATCTGGGAGTATCGCCTCTAGATATTCCATCAAGATTTGGTGGAGATACTTCATTGTCTACACACACGCAGCTATTAAGACGAGGGTCACAACATGTATTCCGCATAACACATCCACCTAAACAACATTCATAACAAACACCTCTGTTAGTATTACCAATACACTCATCACATGTATATTGAAAAGTC
>CAYOOQ010000094.1:0-5495 GCA_964405675.1 uncultured Methanosarcinales archaeon
GAAAATGAAATCGAAAGCTCCTTTTGTTTTGGCACTGATAGGCCTGATAGTGGGAGGTCTTTTTTCTTTATTTGGAATTTTTCATTATTTTATTTTTAAATCCCTCAGTCAGCAAGAATTTTTTAAAGAGCTTTTTGATGTTTTTAGCGCAATGGGGATAAACTTTGAAGTGATGTTGTTGTGGAGTTTGATTTCTTCAATAATAGGATTGATAATATCTTTAGCATTAATTTTTTTTGTTGTGAAAATTGCAAAAAATCCGAACAAAAGGGACTTTATCATAATGACTGTTTTGGGGGGATTAGGCATTTTCCTTGGAATGGGCCTAGGGGGGATACTTGTAGGAATTGGTGGTATTATTGGCATAGTCAAATCCAGTAAGTCTGATATAGATTCATAGCAGTTATTATTCTGACGCTCATTTTTATTGGAATAATCCAGTATGCAAGTAATAAATTAGTTGAAGATAAATGATTATTTATTCAAATGGAATATTTCTTTCTGCATATAGTTTGATGTAATTCATTATACCTTGTTGCTGGTGTAAAAAGGCAATAATTTATAATTTTTGATAATGGTTAGTCCTCTTATTTTTTTATGATAATTTTCATAAAATTTATATTTAACTGATGAATTTTTAAGGTGATGAATGATGAAGATATAAAAGAAATTCTGGAAATAATTCTGGAAAGTCTCAGTGGGAAGGATGTTCACTGGAGGCTTGAGGGAAGTGCAAATCTCAGGGTTCAAGGTGTCGAAGTATCCGTCAGGGATCTTGATATTGTAACTAACGACGACGGGATTAAGGTCTTCAGGAAAGCTCTTAAACAATTTATCGTTAAAGATTTCTTCAGCCAAAAAGTTAATGGTCCCTCTCTGGTTCTGGATATCAATAATTTTGAGGTAGAAATCAATTCTTATGGTGACACGGAATTACGCATGCTTGATAAGATAGAAGTGATTTTGTGGAATGGTCTTCAAATACCTGTATTGCCCCTTGATTGTGCTAAAAGATTCTATGAGTTGATTGAACGCAGTGAAAAGATTGATGTGATTTGCAAGCATTTATCAGCCTAAATTAATTTAAGCATTTTATCCACAACCTTATATTTTTAATCTGATTGGATAACCGTTTATTTTAAAAACATTTTATGATTTTGAGCAGATTATGGGGAAAATATGTTTCAAAAAGGAATCTAATTCAGTGAAAGAGATTGAAAGAATTCTTAATCCTGTAGTGAAGGAATGGTTCTTTTCAAAATTTAAAGAATTTTCACAGCCTCAAAGATATGCAGTTATGGATATTCACAGCAGGAGGAACATACTAGTCAGCGCTCCCACTGGAGCAACAAAAACATTGACGGCCTTTCTTGCAATACTTAATGAATTGGTTGATTCTGCAACTAAAGGCATACTGGAAGATAAGATTTATTGTGTCTATGTATCTCCTCTCAAGGCTTTGAATAATGATATTAAAAAGAATCTTCTTGAGCCTCTTGAGGAGATTGAAAGGATATATGGTGGAAGTCTTGGAATCAGGGTTGACGTTCGGACAGGTGATACCACAACAAAGGAAAGGGCGACACAGCTTAAGAATCCTCCTCATATCCTAATAACAACTCCTGAGTCCCTGGGGATTATTTTGAACTCACCTAAATTCAGGGATAAGCTTAGGAATGTTGATTGGTTTATTGCGGATGAGATACATGCATTGGCGGAGAATAAGAGAGGTGTTCATTTAAGCCTGAGCGTAGAACGCCTGGCTCATTTATCGGAACATATTACAAGGGTAGGTCTTTCGGCTACAATAGCTCCTTTGGAAGAGGTTGCAAAGTATCTGGTTGGTGCTGGTGACTGTCGCATAATTGACGTTAAATTTACTAAAAAGATGGATTTGAAAGTTATTTCTGCGGTACCTGACCTGGTGAACATTTCTGCTCAGGAATTACACATCAGGCTTTATGAAAAGATACATAGCCTTATACAAAAGCATTCGACGACGCTTATTTTTACTAACACAAGAGCTGCCACAGAAAGGGTGGTGGATCATCTCAAGGAAAACTTTCCGAAACATTATAATGAAAATATTGGAGCTCATCATGGAAGCCTTAGTGCTGAACACAGGGGCATGCTAGAGAAAAATTTAAGGGACGGGAAATTGAAGGCTGTTGCATGTTCCACTAGTCTTGAACTGGGAATTGATATAGGCCATATAGATCTGGTAATAACGCTGGGCAGCCCTAAGTCAGTTGCAAGAGCTCTCCAGAGGATTGGCAGGTCTGGCCACAATCTTGATTCTATAACAAAAGGGAGAATTATTGTCCTGGATAGAGATGATCTGGTGGAATGCTCTGTTTTGCTTAAATCAGCTATTGAAAAAAAGATTGACAGGCTTTCAATTCCTACAAATTCTCTTGATGTTTTAGCGCAGCACATATATGGCATGGCCATAGCTGATGTTTGGCACGAAGAAGAAATGTTTTCTGTGGTAAAGCAGAGCTATTGTTTCCGTGACCTACAAAGAAAGGATTTCAATGATGTTCTCTCTTATTTGGCGGGGGATTATGCAAAACTTGAAGACAGGAAGGTATATGGCAAAATCTGGCGCAATGAAGGCAAGATAGGCAAAAGGGGAAAAATGGCCAGGGTTATTTATATGACTAATATAGGTACAATCCCTGACCAGACTGGCATCAAAGTGAAAACGGGCAATCAGGTTGTTGGTACTATTGATGAGCAATTCCTGGAGAGATTAAGGCCAGGGGATGTTTTTGTGTTGGGGGGTAACAGGTATTTATTCAAATATTCAAGGGGGATGGTGGCACAGGTATCTGCTTCTGCTGATAGACCTCCTACAGTCCCCTCATGGGCCTCTGAGATGCTTCCTTTAAGCTATGACCTTGCAAGGGATATTGGAAGATTCAGAAATTTGATGGAAGAAAAATTTAGCTCTGGGCAGTCAAAAAATGAAATAATTGCTTTCATAAACAATTTTCTCTACTTGGATAAGAATTCTGCAGAAGCAATTTATAATTATTTTTATGAACAATATTTCTATCTGAAACATATTCCTTCTGATAAAAAGATCATTATTGAAAATTATCACGATGGCAGCCATAAAAAGATAATATTCCATACCCTGTTTGGCAGACGTGTCAATGATGTCTTGTCAAGGGCTTATGGTTATGCAGTTACCAAAAGCCTGCATAAAGATGTAGAAATAGGTCTTAACGACAACGGGTTCTATTTGGGTGTACCTGCAAAAGTTAATATTAAGAAAGCTATAAAGCTTGTGAAGTCTCCTGAATTGGAGAAAATAATGGAAAATGCAATTGAGAATTCTGAAATACTAAAAAGGCGTTTCAGGCATTGCGCAGGCCGTGCCTTGATGATCTTAAGGAGTTACATGGGCAGAAAAAAAAATGTTGGCAGGCAACAGGTTAATTCAATGGTGCTTTTAAGTGCTGTAAAACGAATATCTAACGATTTTCCGATACTCAAAGAGGCCAGAAGAGAAGTTTTAAGGGATCTGATGGATATAAGCAGTGCAACTGAAGTGCTTAATGATATTGAAACCAAAAAAATCCAGTTGGTTGAAATTGAAACACAGATTCCAAGTCCATTTGCATTCAATGTTGTAATGCAGGGGGCTATGGACATAGTAAAAATGGAGGATAAAATGCAATTTCTGCAAAGGATGCACAATATGGTGCTTGCAAAGATCTCGTTAAGTGATAGGAAAATTTCTGAAGACGATTCTTCTCCAGTAAAAGGCTTTGATTATCATGAAAAATGGCAGAGTGAAGAAGAAAAGAGGCGGGAAATAGTTGAAGCTGAAAAAGAAGACCTCAAGATAGAGACATTTGACCTTGACGAGCCTTCATATATTAAGGAAGGTATAATGGATATTATTGATGGTTATGAAAAAATAAGTGAAAGGGTAATTGAAGATATCCAGATCCGTAAGGACGAAATCAGGAACAAGTGGCCTAAACGATTAAGCAAACTAGTGCTGGAGAAAATAGAGGGCCTTTAAGATGAAAATTAACGAGGGAATGGAGATAACAGGGCTTTTTTTGAATCTAAAAAAAGAAGATGCTTTAGTTTTTAGCGATGTTCATATGGGATATGAGGAAGCACTCAATAAGCAGGGTATTCTTATTCCAAGGAACCAGTATCAGCTTACTGCCGAAAGCCTAAAATCATTCATGACAGGAAAAAAGTTCAAAATAATAATAATAAATGGTGATATTAAGCACGAATTCGGGAAGATATCTGAGACAGAATGGCGTCATACGTTGAGACTTATTGATTTTTTGGCCACAAAATGCAATCAACTTATTCTTGTTAAAGGTAATCATGATAAGACTCTTGGGCCGATAGCCGATAAGAGAAATATAAAAGTTGTTGATAGCCTGAACTTAGGTGATGTTCTTATAACTCATGGTGATGTAATTCCGGAATCTGCAAACGATGAAAAAATAAAAACGATAATCATTGGCCACGAGCATCCGGCAGTCACTGTAATTGATTATCCAAGGTCTGAAAAATTCAAATGTTTCCTAAAAGGGACTTGGGAGAACAAGCAGCTTATAGTCCTTCCATCTTATAATCTGATAACTGAAGGGACTGACGTATTGAAGGAAAAGCTCCTTTCGCCATTTCTCAATAATATTGATGAATTCAATGCTTATATACCCGGGGATGATATGATGGACTTTGGGCTGATTAAAGACTTAAAAAAATTAAATAAACAGAATTTCGGGTTTTGACTGTGCCTGTTAGTTATTCCTTAGTTAGTCTATTACCCGGGACTTTGCTCCGGTGGAAGTTTCATTCATCGCAATTCTTAATTATAATAGGAACCTTATAAAGAGAATGATAAAATTTAAATAACATTTTACCATTTTAAAATGAAAACAGGTGGTTAGGTATGGATGTTAAAGTAAAGAAGCAAAATAAGGATGGTGTTGTAAGGCTTGAGAGCTCAGGGGATGTTAAAGATATTAGAATAAATGAAGATTTTCTTCATCCTGAAAATGAATCGGTTTCTGTATGTTTTAAGGGTTTAAATTCTTCAGGGATAGTTAGTTTTACCCCTTCTGAAATAGAAAGGATGTATAAAGCGGTAAAAAACAAGACACATCTGATTAAAGGCTTCAAGAAATTTACAGCACCGCGGGACAAATCAATTTAAAATGAAGAAAGGTATAATTGCACTAAAGATTTATCTTCTTATATTTACGATATTATTTGGTATTTCATTTTATGGCCATTATACGGGACTAAACATACTGGATCTTGATGTGCGATTTCCATACGCAACCACTAATCTGGCAATTATGATTATTTCTGTTGCTGGTATAGTTAAAACTTTGTGGCATATTATAAGGTATTAGGTTTGAGTTTTGAGAGGAGAGAGTTTTGAGTTTCGAGTTTCGAGTTTTGAGCCGTGGGCTTGAGCGAATGAAATGAGCGAAACTTTGCAGATTTGT
>CAYOOQ010000095.1:0-1324 GCA_964405675.1 uncultured Methanosarcinales archaeon
ATTCTCTGCATTAAAACTGGCAGTATCACCTGCATTAAATGGAGCATTTGTGTAAACATTGTTGTATTCAAAAGTCACCTCATAATCTCCACTTGCACCCATTGTTTCTACACCAACATTTTCTGTGAAAACATTAGATCTCACTATAGTTCCATCATGGCCGTGGCTTCCAATTGCAACTCCTTCAACATCAAATACGTTATTTTCAATTAATGCTGCTTCTGATGGATTAATATATACACCATGAGTGTTACCAATAAATTCATTATTCCTTAGAACCATGTTGTCTGAATTACCAGTATTCTCTAAAGCGTAATTTTTATCCTTGGAATCAATTACAAACCCTTCGATTGTCACACCTGAAGCCGCCGCCTGTACCATTGCTGATGTCGAACCATCAGGTGTACCGTTTACAATTACTTCACCAATAGCTACCAATGTCAAAGGTTTATTAACAATAAAACCATCATAGTTACCCGCTTCAACACAAACTACTTGACCATCTGTTGCTTCATCAATCCCGTCAGTTCTTATATTTTCATTTTCATTTACAGTAACATCACAATCTGGAACACTATATTCCTGTACTCCAGCCTCATCAAAATATTCAACATATCTTGTTGTGATTCCTTCGCACTGTTCTGCCCAATCAATCATTGTGTTTTTTGAAGATTTTGCATTGCTGCTAATAAAATCTCTATTATCACAAAGGGTTTCAAATTCATATTCTGCTTCTACTCCAACATTGTTTTTTAGCGTGAATACATCCATTGTTTCACTGCCTGCATCAACTCCCTCAAAAGAAAAAGTTGCGTCTGTTGAACCATCTTCCCAGGTTACTGACTGCTGAACATCTGCAGTTCCATCTGCAAAGACATACACCTGCAGTAAAGCTGCCGTTGCACCACCTATAACCATAATGCCAATCACAAATAATGCGATAGGCATACCTAGTACTTTCTTTTTTAACATTTTTTTATCCCTCCTAAAACTTTACTAGGAAGTGAGAACGAGACACTACGAGCAAAATTACTACACTCACCCCAACCAATGTAGGTGGAAGATTTAACATTATTTAAATGTTTGTTAAGTATAGACTAGATTGATTGAAAATTGTTATCAAAAGGTTACTAAAATTAAGCATTGATTTTATTGATTAACAAAGGGTTTTTTGATTATAAGCATCAATAATCATTTAATATTTGTTATATTAATTTAGTTAATGGGATTATCGGATATAGCAATGGATTAAAGAGTGTTGATTCTAAAAATCAAGAATAATAGAAAACAATGAACACTAATAATAATGGTAATAGTAGTGATG
>CAYOOQ010000095.1:1424-3596 GCA_964405675.1 uncultured Methanosarcinales archaeon
AATCAAGAATAATAGAAAACAATGAACACTAATAATAATGGTAATAGTAGTGATGGTGATGAATAAGATATAATTAATAATGATAATAATAGTAAAGTAATAATAACAATAGTACTAGTAATAATAATAACAATGATATATCAATCTTTTGATGATATGATAAATTGTCCAATCATTTAATTGCTTACTTTGTTAGTTGAGTTTTATAACACTCTTTTTTTCAAAGTAGTTTTTTTCCTGCACTTCTATTAAGGGGTATAATTTTTTTGGTACGCCTATGTCAACCACTGCCTTTTTTGCTTTTAGTTGTGAGCAGCCTTTTTTTGGCATGCCCATGAAAACTATGTGGGTTGCATTTACGTAGGTTTCGTGGATTGGGCCTTCGTCCGCATCAATTCCTGAAGGTATGTCGCAGGCTATTATTTTTTTATTCTGGTTTATTGCTTCGATAAAACTGTCGAAGGGCTTTTTTGGGTTTCCCTTCAGATTGTAGCCGAAGAGGCAATCAAGAATCAACTGGTGTTGTCCTATTGATTTGAGAACTGGGATTGATAGGGAGTAGGCTATCCTTAAGTGCTTTAAAGAAAGCTCATTCAGGTCAGGTGTTGCAAGGAATATTTTTACATCAAAGCCAAAGTTCATCAGATGGCGGGCTGCACACAAACCATCGCCACCATTATTACCCTTACCAACGCATACTAGGATTTCTCTCTCTTTGAAATTATCCCTTATGTATGCTGCCAGATGGTAGCCGGCTAACTCCATCATCATCTCATTTTTTATATGGAATTTTTTTGGCATAAGGTCATCCAGCCTTGATGATTGCTTTCTTGTGATGTATTCCATTGAAAACCCCCCTTTTCTTATAAATAAAATTAAATGGTTATTTACGCCGAATTATGATTTGCACAACTCAAAAATTGAATTGACCGGAGCAATACAATAGGGGAAATCTTTGTTTTATTTATAAGTTGTTGATTTGATGTTGTTTTAAATGAAATTTTTAAATTACTTATTACTTTTATCAACAGAAGCTTTAAAAGCAATTTAAGGGATTGCAACAGCTTGAAATTGAAGAAGCATGAACAACAGTAATTTATTGAAAGCCAACAGCCTTGTATTTGCATGATTCAAGGCAGCAGTAGCATTTGATGCAGTTACTATTTATAGAGTATTCATCATTTATTTTATCGATTGCATTAGCAGGGCATATATTATAGCATGAGCCGCATTTAGCACATTCACTTTTTATGAAGGGCTGTAGCTTGTTGTTTTTGACATAGTTTGAATGGGGCTGGAAAGCCACAGGGGTGATACTGACATCAGCCTTTTTACCAAGTCCTCTCTCTATTGCGTATTTGTTTACCAGGAGTTTCATGGGATCATGGCCGGTAAGCATTGCAGCTGCGTAGTCCATTTCAACGGCATCATCCCCTGCCATGATTTTTCCACAATTAACCATAGGGCCATAAACAGGGCCTTCATCCCCTTCCATTATGGATATGGCATCCATCACATTAAGTTTTATTTTCGGCTTTAAGAATGAGTAGATATCCAATATGCCATGGCAAAATTTTTCATTCTCGTAACCATGGAGATATTTTCTTTCCCCCATATGGACAAGTCCAAACAGGTTTTTAACTGCCCCTGTTATGTATGTGATGCCGTGGCTTTTTAGTTTTGGCATGTTTATAACAGCATCAACATGAAAGAATGCTCTTGCAAAGTCCGTTTTTTCAAAGAATTTATAATCTTTAATTTCACGGACAACAAATCTTGTTTTTGTAAAGTTGATATATGGTGTTTTTGTCTGGATTAAAACATCCCTTATTCCTGTTTTCTGGAGTACATCAAAGGTTATGTTTTTTTCTGTGCTTGCGGGGAGGTCTCCCAAGTATACATTAGGTGTTATTTCCTTTACAAGCTCAATCATGGCCCTTATTACTCTTGGGTCTGTTACAGATCCATAAACAGGATTGCATAAGTTTGGTTTTAAGAGAACCTTCTGGTTTTTTTCAATAAAACTGGAGAGGCCACCTATCTCATCAAGGGCCGATTTCAGGTCCTCTTTAACATTCTCATAATCACTGTCCTTAATCGAGAGCATAAAAATATATGACCATTAATTATTATTTAAATCTGTTTATTTGGTTTAGTAATTGAAGATGAAGA
>CAYOOQ010000095.1:3696-5470 GCA_964405675.1 uncultured Methanosarcinales archaeon
AGAGAAGTTGTGAGAGGCTTGGCAAAAACAAAAACAACAACAAATGTGGCACAGACGCATTTTCTTCGAAAATGGCTACTCGGCTTTCGCCTCGCCTGGCCATTTTGTTGTTTTTGTTTTGGCAATCAGAGTTAGCTTAGTTAAATAATAATCATTTACAGAATTTATTTACTGCCATACTAACATTAGCCGGGGAAATCCTATGCATACTTTGTTGCATCCATATTTTGAATAACTAACATGTGGCAGGTTTCCCACAGGTTGTACTTAAGATGTGACTAAAAATATACAATCAGAATGTGGCGTATTTTCCGCCGAAGCATCCTGTACAGGTGCCTATCCTGTAGTGGTCTTCGGAAACTTTGTTAAGGCCTCCCCGTGAGATGTAAAAAAGCCGGTCGCTTCCAATCTTTTGCCTGATCTCATCGATTGAGTTGTTGGTTGCGATTAATTCTTCTTTTGTTTTTATATCAATGCCATAAGGACAAACATCTTCCACAGGTGGGGCGGTTATTGCTGTTGTTATTGATCTTACGCCGGCTTCCCTCAATCTTTTGTTTATTATGCTCATGGTGGTTGACCTGACGATGGTGTCATCGATAACCACTACATCTTTATCATATACCTTGTCTTTCCTGAGGTTTAGCTTTTTTCGCACTGCCCTGTCTCTGCTTTCCCAGGATGAGCCGGTGAATGACCTGTTGTTTGAGCGGGGCGGGTTCTGGATTCTGAGGAAGGCTTCCTCATATGGTATGCCGGATTCATTGTACATGCCGATAGCTGCAAATTTGCCGGAATCAAGAATAGGTATGATTAAATCAGCGTCTATGTTATTCTCATGGTAAAGCTGTTTCCCAAGGTCTTTCCTGAAATCTTCATGGTAACAGTTGTTGTGCATGCTTCTGGGGTTTGAAAAATAGATGCCTTCAAAAATGCAGAAATGGTTGTCCGGCTCGGTGTATTGGATTCTTTGGAGGCCGTCGGAGAAAATCAGTATTTCCCCTGCCTTTATGTCGTTTATGTCGTGGCATTCGGGGAACTGCTCAAGGGCATAGCTTTCTGAGGCCACTATATACCCTTCCCCTACCCTGCCTATGCTCATGGGCCTGATGCCGAATTTATCCCTCATGGCTATAAGTTTGCCAGGGGATTGCAGTAGTAAAGAGTAGGCTGCAGGGATTTCTTCAGTGACCCCAACAAGAGCTTCCTCTAATGAGCCTGTTTCTTGCTTGCCGATAAGTTTTGTGATAAGCTCTGAGTCAGTGCTTGACTGGAAGGTCGCCCCTTCATCAACAAGCTTTTTTTCAATTGAATCCTTGTTAACGAGTGTCCCATTGTGGGATAATGCAAACGGTCCGAATTTACTGCGGTGTACTATCAACGGCTGTGTATCAGAAGATCCCCCCTCAATATCCACCAAAGTGCTGGCGGCGGTAGTCGCATACCTGTTCTGTCCACTTGCGATTAATCCAGGGAGCTTGTCAAAATCAAAATTCACGAACTGCTCATGGACTTTACCCATCCTGCGCCTGTAACGCATTACATTATTTTCTTCAGAAACTATGCCTACGCTTTTTTCCCCTCTGTGCTCAAGCAAAGAGAGGGCTTCAAAGCAATATTGTGATGCCCTTGGAACGTTATAAACACCAGCAATGCCGCATTCCTCCTCAAAAATTGGCTCAATCTCTTTTTCAGGCTCTCCTTCCAAAAATAAGACCATTATGCATAAAAGGTGAAAGAGGTTAAATTTAAAGTTAGCGAATGGGAGTGAGTT
>CAYOOQ010000096.1:0-4074 GCA_964405675.1 uncultured Methanosarcinales archaeon
AAAAAATGAGATTGATAAATGAGATCCTGATGTAGGGTTTTAATAAGAGATTTCTTTATTATCTTTTCATTTGAAAATGTATTATTGTTTTGTTACTTTTATCAAATTCTTGTAAAAATCTAATAGACAGAGATATTTTTCTCTTTTGAAATTAAAGCTTAAAATGGCTGTGTAAAGCTTGTGAATTTGTAAAAAAGAATTGTGGAAAGGTTTTGCAGATTAATTCATGAAAAATGTTGAAGAAAATAGTAGAAACAATGAAAAATTCTGGATTTATTGGTTGAAAGCCCTTCAAATATCAGCTAATTTCCCAACATAGGAAAGAAAAAAAATAAGAGGAGGAAAGATTATATCTCAAAGGCAGTTTCCTGTTCTTCAAGATCCTCTCCGGGCCAATCCACTTTCCAAACAATAATCTTTTGTCCGTTCGCATCCCTCGTTTGATGGAATTTATCAAAATGTTTTAGCCCGCCATCCTGGTTTTCAAAAAAGAAGAGTCTTGTGAAAATGCTTGCAGTTAATTCTGAATCCATCATAACACTTCTGTATGAGTTGCCATCAGGATAAATTGCAATTCCCATCTCCCTGTTATTGGGACCCATAATGGTGTCATCATATTCTTTAGTTATGAATTCCCCATCTTTCACAAAACTTATTTTCTTTGGTCTACCCTCAGTCCTCTCAAGCTCCTGGCCTGCGGAAGTCTGGATTATATTCGTCATGCTTACCTCTTCAGTTTCAAGATTCAACTGTGTCTGATAAACAAGCTCAATAGTACCCTGAGGAGTGTTTGTTGACAATGAGTTCTGGCAGATAACATTATCTCCTTCCTGCTGACATCTTCCTTGGTTATGGTATCTTGGCCAGGGACTTACCCATTGGTCTGCATCAGCATTCATTATCTCATCATACTTTTCTTCAGGATTTTCAACATTAAATTCCTCTTCAAGGATTTCTAACGCTACAGCTCTCCTGTTGTTATGGACAAGATTAAACATTGAAGCCCTTTCAAAATCCCAGGCTCCAAAATGCGCCCATACCCCTGCTTTACCAACCATGTCCTCGCTGGTTATAAAATAGTTTTCCGGAGGATTCTCGCAATGGGTATATTGAAGAACATCTTCTGCCTCTTCTTCAGTTATATATTCCATCAGTATGTCTTTTGCCTTTTGCCTTTCCCATATGGGAAGGGTTTCATACAAGAGAGTTATTGTGTTGTAGTGATCTATTCTGCTTTCATCCATGTATTCAAGCAAAAGGTCAAAACCATAATTTGCCCCACAATCAAGATACCTAAGGATGCCTACGCTTTCCTCTTCCTCTTCCGTCAGCATAAGCTTACCAAGCCAGTGAGCCTGCGGCCTGTTCTGCCTACCACCATCAAGAGTCACTCTTCTTTCGGCTATTGCTATGAACCAATGACCAAAATCCCACCATGAGTTGATTATTGCATCTTCTGAGCTTTCATCCCTTATCTTTACGAGAGTGTCATACCATCCATCGTTCATGCTGGGAATGTGGTTTTTTGCCTGGTGGTCGGTAATATCTATCACAGAACAACTACCACCACCACAGCTATATGCTGAAGTGTTGTATGGAACCAGGAAAGCGAATGATATTATGAGGATTCCCAGTACTAGAGAGGTTGCTATTCTGTTAATAGACAGATTTTTAGATATCCATTCTGAAGAGGCCTTTACGATGATTCCCGCTGCGATTCCTGCTGCAAGGCTAAATGCGGGGACCATCAGAAGCACGAACCTGACACCATTGCTTGTTGCATAAAGAGTGCCTGCAAACCAAATAAGGAGCATTATTGAATATTGGGGGTTTAAAGTTTCTTTAATGTATATCTTGTATAAAGCGAATGCTGCAATGGGCAATGTAAGTAGTACAGCAAAAGTTATCTGGCTTTGTACAAAACTTGCCAAAATATAAAGTAATATAGCCCAGGGAATCATTACTGCGAATATGAATACTGAGTCTCCAATCTTCATCTTCCCTTTTTTGTTATAAACCATTGGGAGCGCAAAACCCATTACAGCCAGGAAAAAGAGGAGTTTGCTCCCTACACTTACCTGAGATATGGCTTCGGCTACAGTAATAGGATTCAATTCTGCAACAGTAGTAAAGATATTGGGCCAGATTCTTGTAATACCAGCAATCCTTAATTGAGTAAAATCAAAAATGCCAAATACTTTCATAAAATTACTGAAGTCAGTAATGAGATTTACAAAAACAAAAGATGAAATTGCAGTTCCTATGAGGGTGATGTATGAGTTCTTGAATTCATTTTTCTGCACGCCTTTTTTCAGATTGCCGTGATAGATGTAAAATAAAAACAAATAGGCAAGGTATGCAAATCCAGCACCAAAAATGAACAAAGGCATGAAATACCAAGAAGTCCAAGCAAAGCTAAATAATCCCATTGCAAGACCACAAAGACCCGACCATATAAGTGCATCCCTTTGATTCTTTGCATTCAAAGCTTCAAAGAAGAACCATACAATCAATAGAGGAAATAAAATGTTTTGCCCTTCAGTGTGGGTAAACCCACCGGGAGTCCTGTTAAGGTATGCTGGATGGATAGCAATCAGAAGAGCAGAAAAAAATCCTGCAAGGTTTCCAGCAATCCTTCGTCCTATAAAAAAAGCAGGTATTGTGCTTAACCCAGCAATCACTATTGGAATATAAAAAGTGGCACCCATCACGGTAATGCTGTTATTAAAAAAACTCATCACATGATAAAGCCATGCTGACATGTAAATATGGAGGCTTCTAACCGGCTGATCATATTTTCTCATCTGATGTTCCGGAAGCCCTCCAAGAATGAGGGGATCATAATATTTTCCATCTTCGTCAACGGCACCAAACTGGTTTCCATCCTCTATATAATTTTTTGTGCTCCTGTAGAAGAAATATGAATCAATTCCTAAAAGGTAAGTGTTTCCGGCATCGTGGCGGAATTGCTGTTTTATCATTTCTGATTGATCAGAAACCAATTGATCAATGTCCTGCACCTCATTTGGCCCAACATTGACCTGGCCCCTTTCAAGAACCGCCTGATACCTTTCATGAGCCATTGACTCTAACTCATTTTCTGGGAGATTAGGATAACTCTGTTGCACTATCTGCATTTCCTGCTGCCAGATGAGTTCATGGATCCTGTTTTCGGCATACTCATCAATCATGGGTAGCTCATCCGGGTAAAGCCTAAAATGCGCTGCTGCGTACATGGCAATACCTATGAGAATGATTATGGAAAAAATTGTCAGGACCTTAATTACCATATCTTTATTAATATTAGAAAAGTCAGAAAAATTATCTAATATACCATTATCTTTCTCGTATCCATTACTTTCTGATTTTGATTCAGTTTTTGATTTTGAATTTTCTGCCTGAGAACTGCCTACTTGAGAATCTGATTTTTTGTTTTTTCCCTTAGAATGCTTTTTGCTTTTTCCCTTTGCCACTATTTATCCCCCTCCAGTACCTGGTTAGAGAAAAACATCTGATTTATAAATATTTTGCTAACACTAAATGTTTAATTTTATTGAAAATCTCCCAGGAAGCCTATGAGAAAAGAATCTTTACTACAGTTTGATTCATAATAAACCATAAGTATAGGAATCCTTATTCCGCATATGTTTTATATGAATTTAAAGAGCATGGGGAGAGATTGCAATCGATGAACCCTAAATTTTTGTTAACTAGAATTCTAATGAATCTCCCATTTCAACCGCAGTATTTTCAACAAGCCCATGAGGTATTTCTATTATGTACTTTGCCTTTTTTTGAGGGTTGTACATGGCAAAAGGCTTAAGATTTTTTTTTATCTCAACTACTTTTTTGCTGTTATCGAGAAAGAAAACATCAATTGGGAAAAACACAAAAAACATATGCAATGGGGTGTGTTTTTCTTTTTTAAAAATGAAAACAAGTGTCTTTTTCCCTGAGAACATCAGGCCACGGGCCTGCTGCAGTACATTCTTGCAAAGCTTGAAATCATAAGCAATGATTTCACCGTTTCTCTTGTTTACAATTGCCATTTAATTTTTTAACGAAGATTATGAT
>CAYOOQ010000096.1:4174-5289 GCA_964405675.1 uncultured Methanosarcinales archaeon
CCCTAAAGCTTTATGTCTTCAAAAATTATGCTTGCATAACTTACTGAGTTGGTGTAGTCTTTTAGAAGGTCGCCTGAAGTGTAATAGCTTAATGCCTCAATCCTGTTGACTTTATTTTTAAGGATTTCAAGCAGAAGGGCTATTGGCTGTTTTCCACAGATGGTTGCGTTAGTCCCTATTATATAATTTAAAAAGCCCTTACTGTTTACAACCTTTATCTCATCAATTGCTCCTATATCAAGGTTCTGGAGATTTTTTTTAATATTTTCCTTAAAGGGAACAAAGCCGAAACTTGGCCCGTAGTGGGTGAAATCTGAGCTTGCGATTATGCACACTTTTTTGTTCTGTTTTTCAATAACCTCATTTATTTTTTCTGCAGCCTTTTCAATATTGCAGTTATCCGCAATGGATAAAGGGACGAAATTTATTTCACCATAAAGATATTGCAGGAAAGGTAGTTGCACTTCTATTGAGTGCTCATATTCATGGGCCTTCTCACATTCGCTTACAAAGTCAAACTCAAGAAGCCTATCAATAAAATCCCTGTCAATCCTTACTTTACCCAGAGGAGTTTCCCAGTCTTCTTTTGTAGTGGTGATTTCGTTGCTGTCAAGCTGGCCGTGGCTAAATCCCAGGATTATGAAAAGGTCGTATTCTCCTGCCTCTCTTATTTGTTTGAAAGCATGAGCTGCACACATCCCTGAGAACATATAGCCTGCGTGGGGAATAACTGCACCTTTCAATGAATCATTAGCTTTATTCATATCAGGCATGCCAGGACCCAACTCATGCCTGAAACATTTCTCTATCTGTTCCTTCAGCATCTCAGGATGCATTTCATAAAATTTTCCTGCAACAACCGGTTTTCTTACCATAATTTTGAATATTGTGTTTTTTGATTTAAATATTTTTATGTACAGAGGTATAATTCAATTTCAGAGATTTGTAAAATAGACCAATGATAAATCTATATAGCCCAACCGAAAAACACTACAAACTGAGGAGCAAAAGAATAAATCAATATTCGGAAAAAATATATGACGGAAAATACGCTGAAAAGAGTTTGGAGAAAACACACAAGCAGCAAGAGGTTTCTAAAGAATGTGAAGGATATA
>CAYOOQ010000097.1:0-5274 GCA_964405675.1 uncultured Methanosarcinales archaeon
GTTGTAGCTTATTCCACAATAGCAGGATTTATCTTTGGCATGTTCTCTTAAGTATGTTCTCTTAAGTATTAACTAATTTATCAGTTTGTTTAATTTAAACGGCTTAATCCTACATCTCATCTAATCTTTACCCTACTTTTTTTGGTTTTCAATTCAACTATTTTCAGACCCACAACAATAAATATTCCAAGAAGTACAAGTATGATTGCTGCTAGAAGATGATTTATTGCTTCCACTTCCGGGACAATCGTTTTAATAGGAATTGAAAGGGCGCCTAATACAACCCCTAATAAGAAAAAGAGTGTTTTTGAATGCCATCTTCTCAAAAAATAAACTATAATCCTTGATACAGCCATTAGTCCCAGAAAGGCCCCTGCAATAAATACTATAAAATCAGAGAAATTTTCACGTAGATTGTGAAGAACATTAATCATATGACTATATGTGCCTAGTATCAATAGAATGTATGCTCCCGATATTCCTGGAAGCACCATGGCATTTATTGCAACAAACCCAGAAAAAAAGACATATGCGAGATTTATTTTCGGGCTGACAGGAATAATAAATAATAGGGATAAGCCGGCTATGAAACCTATAATGATTAAATGCGCACCTTTTTTAGGGCTTATTCTATCATATATTAGCACTGAAGATGCAATTATGAGGCCTATGAAAAAAGAGATTGTGTATAGGTAATAATTTTCCAGAAATATTTCAATCACGCCAGATACAAGGACTATCGCGATAATTATTCCAATACCTACACTAAAAAGAAAAAGAATATCAAACTTTTGAAGATTTCTCGGAATATATTTGTATTTGGAGGGCCTGAAAAACATTATAAGCAGACTAAATATTTCTTTTGAAGTCACTTTTTTTATCCCTGCAACCAGACGCTCATAAATACCAGTTATCAACGCGATGGTACCACCGGAAATACCAGGAATAATATCGCAGACTCCCATTAAGAATCCTTTTAGAAAATTTATGAAAAAATTTTTATCAGCACTGCTCATTTTAAAAAAAGATGTAAAAAGATGTTTTTAAATCTAATGATTGCTAAGTGCCAGGATATAATGATAATAATAATAATAATAATGATAATAATAATAATAATAATGATAATAATAATAATAGTTCTAATAAATTTCCATTAAACAGAAGCTATAGATTATTTGAGTTTGAATAATAATACCCCTCAACCTTAAAGTAACACTCCCCTAAAGACCCGGTTATTTTTCTTTAAAAATAATTTTTGAATGGGATTTGTAAGAATTTTGTTGGATGAAAATATGAAATGCACATGGAAACTGAAGGGATTTTTTGAACTCCTAAAAGATGAAAATATAAATGATTTGTTAGATGCAAAAATAATGCCGACTGCTGATAAGATGTAAACTAAAGAAAATGCTTAAATGCAAAAATAATACTGATTTCATCGCATTATTGAGCATTTAAAAAGAAACTTAGCCGACGTGGTCGGCGAAATCACTTTATTAAATGGGCCCGCCCGGATTCGAACCGGGGATCAATGCCTTTCTGAGTTGACAAGAAAAGACTGATTGCTCATATTTCCTGTCTACTTGTAAGGGCACTGTCATAGCCGCTAGACCACGGGCCCGCCTTGTAGGATAACATCTGGAAATATGAACCATTTATAAAGCTTTTGGATTGCTTATACCTTCAGAACCCTTTAAGATATCTCTTGAGAGTAGGTATTGAATTTGAAGGGGCTTCTATCCTTGGAATATATCTTGGGTTGAAATTGGTGGAATCTACCCTTTCCGCTCTTTTATCCCTCGTTTTTGCAAAAGCAGCAAAATAAAAGTCAAACTTTCTGTCAAGAAATTCCCATGTTATATCTGCAGAAGGGTAAGCACCGTAAGGCATTGCAATAACGCTACTATTTTGAATATCAAAATCCTGCATAACATAGTTAAATGTTTTTATATCGTTCACTATGCTTTTGTAACTTGCACTATCTAAAGATGGATGGAAAAAGGTATGGCAATAAACTTCATAGCCCTTCTTCAAAAGATACGATATCTTTTCCCTTTCCTTACCTCTTTGTTCAAACGGCACTTGGAAATAGCCTTCATTATCAACAAAATCTATGAAAAATGCTGCCCTTTTCCGCCAATCATCATGCTTTTGTGAAAAATCATCCAGGATTCCGACGGCACTTTCAGGATCAATAGTAGTTCCTTCAATAAATCTAAATTGGCCAATTGTCGCATCATCAAATGTAAGGATTACAGGTCTTTTTCCCAATGGAACTTCACTAAAATCATCATTCAGATACTCATCAATTGATACAGGAACAAAACCCTTTTCATATAGAAAATTAAGTTGTTTCCTGAAATTATCAGGCGAGATAACATAACGGCTACTATAAGGGGATTCATGATGATTTCCTACCTCATGATACATTAAAACAGGGATCTTTTTTATATCCATCCGCTCATTGTAAAATTGAGAAGGTTCAATAACCAGATTTTCTGATACATCCCTATAACTATTAGTATTGTCCACTGCAGGTTTTTTTAACTCAACATCCACAATATTCTCCAGATTATAGTTATCTAAATTATTACATTTTTCACCTTTATTTTCATGGATTTCATTTTTTTCAACTGGCATTCCGGATTTACTGCCGTTGATTGTATATTCGATATTACCATCAATAAAATTCCCTTTGATTTTTTCTTCAATGGCTTTACCTTTGGTTTCTGAGTTCTCCCCCGCCTGAGTTGATTCTTCCGAGGTTATACTTTGTTTTGAATTAAAAAAAGAAGGCCTTTCATCCACATCCATAAAGCAGTTGGTTAAAAACAATTGAGTTGCAAGGCCAATACAAGCCACGTAATTTTTCATGGATTTCATTTTTTAATATACGATTTGGGAGGCACAAACACATACTGTTTGTGGTAAATTCTAGGACTGAATCTAGGATTAATCTCCCTATTGTAAGAAAGTAACTTGTTACTGTGCTCAGTTGTACCATATAATTTTAAAGAAATATCTGAAAGATTCGAATTTCTTCCGGCCCTAATATGTCGAACCGGTAAGTGAGTTCCATCAAAAACGTCAGCCTCTTTTACTATAACACCATCAAATAAATTACCCTTATAACGTGCAAGTTCTGAAGGAATAACTATTGGTTGATTGACTTCAATATTTCTTATATCTGAAGATGTCAGATTATTATAATCCAGAATTTTTCGCCAATTGCCAGAGTTACCAGTGACATCCCTGGCAATCTTTGATAAGGTGTCACCTCTTACGGGAAAATAAACATAATCGGAAGGGGGCATCAAGTAATCATAATCCTGTTTTTGGGGGGTTTGGGGGGTTCTTTGACTTCTTGTTTCATCTCTTTGGGTTTTGGATTTTGCTTTTTTATCTTGAGTCTTTTCTCTAACCTTCTCTAAGACTTCATTAACAAAATCCCTTTGACGTGGAGAAGTTGGTTCTTGTGTTGTTTCAGGGACAGTAGAATAATTTCTTTGATTACCTGATGGAGATCTATTTGTCCTTTCGGGAGTGGATTTGACAGATCTATCTTCAGCTGATTTAATCGTGTCTTCAGTTGATTTCCCAGGGGTTAATGCAGAATATAAATTGCCAAGACTATCTCTTCCGTGTCCTGACATATATCCTGCCACACCTAAAAAAATAAGTGAGCAGGCAATTGTTTTTTTTACGTTGTTGGCTATTGCAAAATAAATGGAAGAAGTCTTGTTGTATATTTCTTGTGAAATTATATGGGAAGCTACCCTGTTCTTGTTTCTTTTTAAGTCTTTAATAGTCCTTTTGATATCTCTATAATGCTCCTTCTGCATGTCATGAAAATTCTCGCTTTCTTCCATCCCATTCAAACGATCTTCAAGGTCCATGATAATTAGGTAAGAATAATTTTAAAAAAACTTTAATCGTCTGAAATATGAAGGGATTTCAGAATAATTGAATTAAACTTGGTAAAAATTGAAAAAAATTGGTTTTTTTGAAAAAGTTGTAAAAACAATTTGTTTTTTCCGGAAATTCTAATATGGATTTTTTATCCTAAAAAAAATCAAAATTTTTTACTTTGAGAATTTTCTCTAACTGAAATTAAAATTAAATGGTCATGAATATTTCAAAAAGATTTATTGATAGTTTTTGTTATTAAGATAATTAATGCATCTTTTGAGTTATTCAATAAATAGTTTTATAATTAATGCAAATGATTAAAAAAACATCATTTAAAAATGGAAGATTGGACTTAGAGAGTTTCAAAATTCTTTAATTAAATAAGGACCTTATAAAATAAAAAATATGTTTTTTATTTAATTTTGAAACATTTTCCTTCCTCTTGGCAAAATCAAATATAACTTCCTTTACTCTTATTTTTCGATTGTATGACTTCAAGAAATCAAATAAAATTTTGTAGCCTTTCAACTCATATCTTGAGATTGAATTATTTATGGAATCCAATAATAATGACTTTCTGATTCCAAAAAAACCAGACATAGGATCATTTGAGAAGTTCTTATAATTAACCTTAAGCTTTAATTTGGCCAAGAAATTCGCAATTTTTGAAACAAGACGTCTAGATAAATTTATCTTTTCAACATTTTTTCTTATCGCCACAACCAGCTCATATTCGTGCAAAAGATCCATCATAATACCTAATTTTTCGGGAGGATGCTGGAAATCTCCATCCATTACAATTACAAACTTTGTATCTGATAGTTTTAAACCATCAATCAGGCTAATTGTCAGCCCTTTTATCTTTTTATTAGACCTATCAATAAATTTTACTTTCTTACCAAAACCACAAACTACTTCTTTTGTTGAATCTTTTGAGCCATCATCTGAAACAATAATCTTGATACCTGGATATAATTTTAAGATTGTACATATAAGCTGTCCTATATTTTTATCCTCATTTAATGTTGGAATAATTATAGTGAAATCATTATATCTTCTTGTCTTAAATCTCATGGTCTATTAAGTGTACTTTATTTTTTAAATAATATATATGAACAAAAAACGTTATTTCATAGGATATCGATTTTTTTATCATTCCCACAATATACAAGGAAATTCAACTCCATTTCCCACAAAACATCATACTTTTTTGTTCCATGACTTGTTGAATTTAAAATCAGTTAAAAAGTATAGAAAAATTAGAACAAATTCTTTCATGATTAAATTATAAAAAATGGAAAATAAAGAATTAAAAAAACAAAAATTTGATGTCAATTCCTTTCAATAGTAATCTTATTGATAACA
>CAYOOQ010000098.1:0-5270 GCA_964405675.1 uncultured Methanosarcinales archaeon
TTCCACCCCCTAAACTTTTCTGTAACTAATCATATATTTATTTTGCGACAAACTCTTTAATGTTTGGAATATGTAGTTCTTAAAAAACATAAACTTAAAAACTTTTGTGTCAATAGTTTTTCTATGATTAGTGAAGCCCTTTTATTCAGGTTGTTTGGGATTATTGTAGGAATAGGATTAGGATTATTTTCCTATAGCCTAATGAAAGCCACCAAAGGGGCAACCAAAGGATGGCTTTTCTTTTCGATTGCTGGAATAGCTTTCTTCTTATGGACTTCATTGATGAGTATTTTTACAATAACAGATCTTTATGTAGGAAGGGTTGTTACAAGCCTTTTGTTCATGCCGGGGACAATTATATTGGTAATGAGTTTCGCAAGGCTTGTGGAAGATTTTGGAATTAAAAGGCCAAATTGGCTAACGGCAAAAAACTTTCTTGTAATTAATGTGGCTTTTATTGTGATTCTTGCAATAGTTCTTTCGTTTTTCAATGATGATATATTACAGGTACTTCTGATATCCGTGATTGTAGATTCAATTCTTGCTAATCTGATGGGGGTTATTGCTGCAGTTTATCTCTGGAAGGGTACTGGTAAAGGGATATGGATAAGTATGGTTATTTTTTTGATGCTTTTTGCTATAGGCCAATTTTTTTGCGTTTATGCAGGTAATTGTTGCAAAGGTGAATTAGAGGGAGAAGAGGTTTGTGAAAGTTATGATCTTGATTATACTAACGTTTTTGGCCTTCCTTGTAGTGCTACATTTACCCAGATAAGCCTTATTGGCTACAATTTGATGACTGTTGGTGGATTGCTTTTGCTGGCAAATTTTTATTATCTATGGATTAAGCTTGCTAAAAAAGAAAAATAAACAGCTTACAGATAATCAGTTCTGAGTTTTGAGACAAGAGTTCTGAGTGTCAATAATCGCTATCCATCATAAATCTTTAACACCTGGTTCTTCACAAATCAGTTCTTCAAAGCTCAATTCTTACAAACCCAGTTCTTATGTAGGCAATCAACTCTCGAAACTCAAAACTCAAAACTCACAACTCAAAACTCAGAACCCTTTTTTCACCAAAAATTTTATAAACAATGTCTAAATCCAAGGGTTTAATCGAGAGGTAAGCCGGTCCTTAGGGGCTTGCTTATGCTGGAGAAGTCATCTTCTAAGGCTCTCTCTGTGAACGGAGGTTGAATTAATATGGCAAAGATGTATTCAAGAGATAAGGGGATTTCGGGCTCAAAGAGGCCAACAAGGAAATCCGCCCCTGGCTGGATAAGATATAAGCCAAAAGAAATTGAAATGCTTATAGTGAAGCTTGGTAAAGAAGGGTATACAGCAGCAAACATTGGTCTTATTTTAAGAGATAATTATGGTATTCCTGATGTCAAAGAATTTACCGGTAAGAAGGTAAGTGCGATTCTGAAGGAAAAAGGCCTGTTGGGTGAAATCCCTGAGGATTTGATGAATGTTATCAAGAATAATATTAAAGTCAGGAAGCATCTTGAAGAGAACAAGACAGACAAGGTTGCAAAGAGAGGGTTGCAGCTGGCCGAATCCAAGATCAAAAGGCTTGTTAAATACTATAAAGGCACTGGAAAGCTTTCAAAAGACTGGAAGTATGACCCTGAAAAAGTAAGGCTTTTGATTGAATAGGCCGGTAAAAGTGGGGTATGAAAGTTTTCAAAAGCAGCTGGAAGAGGCTGCCGATTTTTTTTCTTCTTTTGATAAGAACAAGCAGATTAGGCTTGTTTCCCATCATGATGCTGATGGGATTTGTTCAGCGGCAATCATTGTTGAGCTCTTGAACAAGAAGGGAATGAGCTATTGCATAACTATAGTGCCGCAGCTTGATGATGAAATGCTTGATACATTGAAAAGCGAAGAGCACAGCC
The DNA here is from genome assembly GCA_964405675.1 of uncultured Methanosarcinales archaeon. Lineage (GTDB taxonomy): Archaea > Nanobdellota > Nanobdellia > Woesearchaeales > DSVV01 > CAZBGG01. The sequence goes on from CAYOOQ010000098.1 coordinate 1,899, forward strand.
AGTACATATTTACTGATTTGGGTTCAGTTTTCATAAAAAAAATAATAAAAAAACTGAAAGATCATAAAGTGCTTGTGCTGGACCATCATCAGCCTTCCAGGAGCTATTCAGAGGACAGTAGCGCGAATGCTAATATATGTCATGTGAATCCTCATTTACACGATATAGAGGGGAGCAGGGAAATTTCAGGCTCGGGAGTAACATACATGTTTGCTGAGTTAATTGAGGATATGTCAAGCCTGTCGCACCTGCCTATAGTGGGAGCAATTGGAGATTCTCAGGCAAACAAGGGTTTTAACGGTCTTAATGAGACTCTTTTGCAAAAATCTCAGGGTAGTGGCCAGGTTAAAATTAACCACGGTCTGAAGTTATTTGGGGCTAATACAAAACCTCTTGCTAAATTATTGAGGACCAGCTATGATCCTTTCATCCCTGGAGTTACAGGTAATTTCAGGGGGGCAAACGAATTTCTTAATTCCCTGAATATTAATGTGAAAGACTCCGGCAAAAACAGGCTGTTGACTGACCTTGGTGAAAATGAGTTAAACAAGCTTGGTGAGGCGATTTTGCAAAGATGTCCTGATGTTAATAAGAACAGGCTATTTGGAAAAATTTATACTATTACTGGTGAGACTGGCGCTTTTAGAGATGCAAGGGAATTTGCGACTGTTTTGAACGGTTGTGGAAGGCTTGACAAATCAACCGTTGGTATAGCTGCCTGTCTTGGGGATGAAAGCATGAAAAAGAAGGCTCTTGAAATGCAGGAAGAATATAAGAGGGAGTTGCAGTCCATAGTCAGCTGGTTTAAGTCCAATAAAAATTCTGAAGATATAATCATTACTCCAAATTATTTGATAGTCAATTGCAAAAAAAATGTTCCATCATCCATGGCGGGCACATTTGCCTCTATTATTTCTTATTCTGAAGAAGCGGAAAAAGGTGCCTTTATTCTTACTCTTTCCCGGCAGGAAAATGGTACAACAAAGGTTTCGTTAAGGCTTAAGGGAAGATCAGATAAAGTTGACTTGAATTTAATAATCTCAAAGATAGTCCGGGTTGCAGGGGGACAAAGCGGTGGCCATAAGAATGCTGCTGGTGCTCTCATAAAATCATGTGATGAAAAAAAATTCATAGAACAGGCACAAAGGATTTTCCAGGAAGTATCATTAGTTGAAGACATAGGCAAGTGACTAACTAAAAGCCTAATTATCCCTGCGGCCAACTTTTGCCAGCATTGAATCTATTTTCTCTTTAGCACTTTCCCTTGAAAAATACATATTAAGTTTCTTCATATTGCTTTCAGCTATATATTTTCTTTTTGATTCATCAAAAGAGTCATTGATGTAATCTGAGCAGCCCTGGAATTCCCTGAACTCACCATCCCCTATTTTAAACCCAAATTCTTTTAGTATAGGATATGAGTTCAGCTCATTGCTTACAATTACAGGGATGCCGTATGACATTGATTCCAGTATCGCGTTTTCAAAGCCTCCTGCATTGCTTGCAACAACTCCTATCGATTTAGTCGAAGACAACCCGTTGTATAAATTATGCAATAAATTGTGGGTGCAATCTTTTCCTGTATAGACATATCTTAAGTTCTTTTCTTTTGCATAATCAGCAATCTCAGAGGCATACTCAGGATCATCACCATCTGGGTGTGTAACTATGAATACACCTTCAGGGTTGTATTTTTCCATGAATTCCATTGCTTCCTTAAGTCTTTTTCTTCTCACAGGCCTGACGGGAGATACAAAAAAGGTGTCATTTTCGCTGATATTACCTTCCCCTGATATCTGGTTATTGTTGAGGACATCAATAATATGGCTTAAATCTTCTTTTTTTCTGTCAATATTGGCATTTATTATGTCAGGTATTGTGAAAACGTTTTCAATCCCGTGCTTTTCTTTAAAGGTCCTAGCTTGAGAAGGGTTTAAGACAATATGGGAGAGGTTTTGATAGTTAACAGGGCCTCCCGAATAATAATCATTTTTGCAGCTTAGGGATCTTTTAGCGAAGTCCGTCAAATTTGCAATAACATCAGGCCGCTCACTATCGGGATCTGCTGCGTGGCTGATAAAATTTATTGCAGGGCTATCTTTTATCACTTCCTGCAAACCAACAGCGTTGGCAGGGTGATAATGCCTTAAGGCTAGAAAATTGTAAACAAATACAGCATCACTATCCTGGATCAAAGGCATAATTGATTCATAAACATTGTTGCTGGATTGCTCTAAAAGAGCTTCCCATTCTTTTTCCTCCATCTGGTTTTCCCCTTTAAACTGGCCTTTATAAAGGGCAATCCTATTTTGGTTTTTTAAAGACATTTCATCGGCAATGACTGTCTCAATATTTTCAGGGTAGGAAGGTGAGCCATATATCTTTTTCTCGTCTTCTCCGGCAATCAATTTGACCTTATGCCCCATCTCAGAAAGAACATTTGCGTATTCTGCAACCTGCAAGGCAACTCCATCAAGCCCGTTTATACGGGCAACAATAAGTGATATGTTCATTAGCTGATTCTATGATAAAAGTTATTTATATAAATTATTGTAATGAAACTAAAATAATAAAATATAGTGAATCTTTGTAAGACAAAGCAGGGATTGATTTAAAGAATTGCGGGAACAACTGGGAAATAGCTGCTATGAGTAAATCGCTTGATGTTGTGTGAATAAAATGAAATTGACTGGAATCTAATAGTAATCTGGTTTAATAAAAAGAAAAAATTAAGGTTAAGATCATCCGATGGTTCGTCTTACATCGACTACTTCCACAGAATTAACCCCTTCCATCTCTGAAATATCATTTTCCAGCTCATCCTGGCTACCTTTGCTTTCATCAATAACAAAGCTGATTTTGATAGCCTTCAGTCCAAAGGCTATTGGCTCGGTTTCTACCTTGAATTGGGATTCACCAACTGCCTCAGTAATTTTTGATTTAACACCTGCCTCGAGAGCCTCTAAATCTGTCTCAGGGGACTCTGGCATTATTTTTAAAGTCATTATTATTTCTGCCATTTTTCACCTCAATTTGGTCCTACAAACCCGCAATCAGCGCAGGTGTATCTGGTTCCCAGCTTTCTGCAAGCCTTACACCGGATAATCTCCATCTTCCCGCAAGCAGGGCACATAAAACTTGTTGACCCCACATCATTTGTTATATCTTTCTTGCATGAGGAGCATAAATATTTTTCTGCCATTTGATTTAACCTCCTATTACTTACGTTCAGAATAAAGGGTTTATTTTTAAATCTTACTGTTATCTTTTGATTTTCTCCAGCCTGATGTTGTAAATAATTGAGTGAGAAAGCTTTAAATTGAGCTAAACCGAATTGATTGCACACCTATATTTTTTAATTGGAAATCTGTA
>CAYOOQ010000099.1:0-5228 GCA_964405675.1 uncultured Methanosarcinales archaeon
TGCTGGTATAAGAACTGGGTTTGAAGGTTTTGAGTTACGAGTTATGGGTTTTGAGATTTATTGCTGGTTTAAGAACCAGATGTTAAAGATTAAGGGATGAATGTCGGTTTTTAGTTCTCAGAACTCTTGTCTCAAAACTCAAGACTGATTTTCTGTTAGCTCAAGACTCTGGATTGTACGTTGTGGACTGATTTTTATGATAATTCGAAAACTTGTTTGTCAAGGCCAAGAAATATTAAAAAAAATTATATTTTGGATATGTGTCCTCTTTTAGGTTCAAACAAATCACCTGATCTCTTTAGTTTTTCAATGGCTTCTTCAATGTCGTCTTCTGCTAATCCTTTTTCTGAGGCTGCTTCGATTATGTCTTCTATAGATATTTGCTTGTTTCCTGTTTTTTCTTCCAAGGAGTTTATGATCTCTCTCACAACCACTATTTTATTTCTTTCTGATGAGGTTATTCCTGTTGTAATCCTGTCAATATCTATTTTTCCAGTGTCAGGATCTAAGCCTACCTGTTCGAGACAATAGTGCAGTAAAGAAATGGCATTTTTTGCATCTTTTTTTGTGACTTCGTCAGAAAGCCTTGTTTTTGCAGATGCTTCAGAAATCCTAAGGAGTGCTTCCAGCTGCCTTGCGGTAATGGGTACTGAATTTGATGATCCTTCCTCTGTTCCAGGGGACCTCATTTTAACATAATAGTTTTGGAGTTCTTTTATTGCAACTTTAGTTAGTCTTGGCTTTATTTTTTGCCTGCAGTATATGAAATATTTTCTTAAGAGCTCAGTTGATATGTAGTCTTTTTCTGTTTCTGAATCAGTATCATTTTCTTCTTTGCTATTGACTCCTCGGTGCTTGTTTAAAATGAAATTTGCAAGTTTTGCATCTTTTTCTTCATCGGGGAGGTCTTTAATTGGGAAGATGAGGTCAAATCTGTTTATAAGAGTAACAGGAAGATCTATTTGTTTAGATATTGTTTCATAAGGATCAAAACGTCCAAATTTTGGGTTTGCGGCTGCAAGGACTGTAGTTTCACATTTTAGGGTTGCCTGGATATTTGCTTTAGATATGCTTATTGTCTGCTGCTCAAGACCTTCGTGCATTGCGGACCTGTCCTCTTTTGTCATCTTATCAAGCTCATCTATCATAAGTATTCCTCTGTTTGCAAGAACGAGAGCTCCGGCTTCAAGACTCCAGCCTTGGAGAAATTCATCTTTTACAACGCTTGCTGTTAATCCTGCTCCGGAAGTACCTTTTCCTGAGACGTACCTTGATTTAGGGGCCACTATGGAAGCTCTTTTTAATAGCTGGGACTTACCTGCACCTGGGTCCCCTATCAGAAGTATGTGAAGGTCTCCTCTTGTTGAAACGCCGTCTTCAGTGACTTTTCTTGTTCCTGCGCAAAATTGGAGAACGATAGCTTCCTTTATCTTATCATGACCATAAATGCCGGGGGCCATCGCGGTTGCCAGTTTCCTAAGAACATTTTTTTCTTTTGATATTTCTTTTATTTCTTCTTCGTCTTCCTCTGTTATTTCGATATTTGTATAGTCTTCTTCCAGTGCTTCAACGTGATTCGCTTCAATCATCAGATCGTATTTGGTTGACTGACCACCAGTTCTTAATATGATTGGAATTTCTTTTAGGCTGCCGTAAATCCTTACGCTGCTACCGGGATTGGTTTTTTTTTCCGACATGGGGCTTACAAGGTCTCCCTTCAGGAGGACTTTCATCCTTTTAGGCTGTTCACCCCCTTCAAGATCTTTGGATGATTCTTCCAGAAATAATCCTTGAGCGTCAATCAATTCTTTATCTAAAAGCTTGAATTTTCCCTTTCTTCCACACCCACATTTATTTGGTTCCTTGAATTTTTGATCCAGTTGAAGAACGTTTATTATGTTACCGCAGCTGGGGCATTCGAATTTGGCAGAAGTTACTTGGGGGCGTACATCTGATTTTTGCCTTACGGTCCCTTCAATCGTAATTAGTTTGTTGATATGCTTAGCTCTTATGTCCCTTATTAAGATTTTTTGTTCTTCAGGGAGGTTGGAGATTCTTGCCTTAATGGTTCTTTTTTCTGTGGGAAGATCTATGTTTGTTATTGCTATTTCTGCGGCCTTTATGACTTCGTCAGGATTTTCAAGGAGATCTTCGCTTAATTCAAGATTAAATTGGGTTAGTTGCAGGAAGTCAATTATAAGGCTTGTTTCTCCTTTTCTTGCTACTTCCATTAGGTCGGCATAGTAGTAAGCCTTGATGAATTCTTCAAAAGTTTTTATTTGCTCGCCAACTTCCATTTTGCATATTAAAACCTAGTTTGGTTAATAGCTGTATTTCTTTGGTTTTATAAATCCCTTACGGGAACTTGTCCAGTAAAAAAAAGAAAAATAAATTATTTCTTAAGCTTATTCAGGTTATCTACCAATATTTCAAGGGCCTGATGGACTTCCTCTTCGCTCTTTGTTCCAGTACAGACTATTTTTCCGTTTGAAAAGAGCAAAAATGTTGCTTTTGCGTTTGGAAGCTTATAAACCAGCCCAGGGAACTGTTCAGGTTCATATTCAGTGTTTTCAAGCTTCATGGCTAAAACATTCAGGTTCAGGTCCATGCCTATGCCGCCACTTGCCACGATATTCTGAATCTTTATTTTTGGCTTAATCTTTATTTCAATTCCTATTTTCTTCAGGCTTTGTATAATTTTTGTTATAGATTCTTCCACTTTATCAAGTGTTCTTGCACCTGTGCAGACAACTTTGCCGCTTGAAAATATAAGGGCAGAAGTTTTTGGGTCTTTTATCCTTATAACAAGTCCAGGGAATTGCTCTGGATTGTATTCTGTGTTACTTAAGGTTGCAGCCATTTTTTCAAGTGGAATATCATGTTCCAAAGAAGTAGACACAACGATGTTAACTACCTGTACTTCCTTTTTAACAGTACTTTTTTTGTTTGTCATCTAAACACCCCACACCAATTTACTTATAAATAATTTAAAAAACAGAACTCATTTATAAATACTTTCATTATAAAAAGGAAATTTTTCTATAAATATAATCTTGTACTGTTGCCACACCCCTTTGTTTCCACTGGAAACTATTTTTAAAATGGTTTTTTATATGATTGATTTTTTCTTTGGGAAATGGAGGCAGTTTTAATAGTTCGTTATACAGAGATAATACTAAAAGGGAAAAATAGAGGGTTTTTTGAAAAGAAACTTGTGGAAAACGTTAAAAAAACTCTTAACAACTATCAAATTACTTTTTTGGCTGTTAAAAGATTAAAAGGCAGGGTTTTTGTCTATTTTGAAACAAAAGAAGCTGCAGAAAAGGCTATTGAGTTCTTATCTTGTGTTTTTGGCGTTCAAAGTCTTGGGCTTGGGCTTATGGTTAAAAATAATGTTGAGGAAATAAAGGGTTGTGTTTTTTCGCAGCTTGAGGGTGTTGATTTTGGAACTTTCAGGATAAGTACAAAAAGAGCGGATAAGTCTTTTCCCATGAAGTCAACCGAAGTTGATAGGGAAATTGGGGCGGCAGTTGTTAATAGGTTTGGTAAGGATGTTGATTTGAATAATTATGATATTAATGTGAAAATTGAAATATTCGGGGGAATGGCAGCGGTTTCTGTTGTTAATTTTTTTGGTCCCGGGGGCTTGCCTTTAGGAACCAGCGGGAAGGTTTTTGTGGGATGTGATTACGAAAATCATGGGCTTGCGGCTTTTTTGATGATGAGAAGGGGTTGTAAGGTGGCATTTTATGGTAAAAGCAACCCTGATTCTGAAGAGGCTGGTTCCCTGAGTATTTATAATAATGGAAGGCCTGTCGATTTCATGGGTGATGAAGGGGATGGTAGTGATTTGTTAGGCACCATGGAACTACATCATATTTCTGCTTTTGTATTGGGAATTAGCGGGGAGAAGCTTGTAGAAATATGGGAGAGGTTGCCGAATTGTTTGGTTCTGACGCCTCTGGCAGGATTGGATGGGAAGGAGTTAGGGCAGTTGTCAATCAAAAACATACCTTGGTCTCTCAGGAAATGGTGATTTTAGATTAAGATTATGAGGGATTTAATTCTTGTAATTTAGGAAAAATATTTAATTAAATTGACTTATCGGTGTAAGATGTATTCGGATATAGTTATTCCAAATAATAATGAAACACAATTTTTGGAGATGGCAAAAAGACTAGGGTTCTCTTCCATTTGTTTTTTATATCCTCTTAAGGATTTTAAAGTTCTAGTAGAAGAACCTTTGGATATTAAGGTTTATTATGGTGTTATTGCCGGCGAAAAAGAGGTTAAAAAAGCAAGGCAAAAGGCTGATTTGGTTCTGGTGGATAATGGTGTCTGTAGTGATTTTGATGGCAGCAAAATTAGCACAAGTACCACAAAGAGTAACAATAGGGTTTCCAGTAGTGATGAAAATATAAAGGATGATGGGAAAGTTAGTAATCTTGGCCATAAGATAAATTATACTAGTAATATGGTTAGTAAGAGTAATAAGAATGATGTGAATATAAGGCGTTGTGTTGAAAAGGAAAGGCCAGATATTATATTGAGTATTGAAAATGACAAAAGGAAGGATTTTATCCACCAGAGGAATTCTGGTCTTGATCATATCATTGCTAAAATTTCTGCCAGAAACAACATATGTTTTGGTTTTCCTTTAGCTAGGATTATTGAAGCACGTGATAAGCCACAGGTTTTGGGTAGGCTTATGCAAAATCTTAGGTTGGTTTCAAAATATGATACAGGTTTCGTGATGGGTTCTTTTGCCTCCAATCCATATAGTATGAGGGCTGTGAATGATATCATTTCCTTTTTTTCGGTGCTGGGGGCTGACAAAAAGGCAATTAAAAATGCCTTGCAGAAAATTCCGTGTATTGTTGAAAGAAATTCCAAGCTTAGAAAAGGTACTTTAAGTGAAGGGGTTGAGATTGTTGAAGATTAGTTTTTGCTTTTTGGGCTTGGAGAAATAGAAAATTTAATTAAAAATAAATTATATTTTTGTGTTTAGAGTATTTATTGTTTGCCGGCAGTCTTTTGATGGTGAATTCGTGTGATTTAAATATTGAAATATCAGGATGGTTTTTATGGATGTTTATTACTTAATGGTTTTTTTTGGTATTATATTAATAGGTTTGGTAACTTCTTATACGGATCTGAAGTATGGTATCATATATAACAAGGTGTTGGCTTTTGGTCTTTTGGTTTCTTTAATAGTTTTTTTATTAAAA
>CAYOOQ010000100.1:0-3155 GCA_964405675.1 uncultured Methanosarcinales archaeon
GACAATTTAACTGATATAATCAACTTTGAAGAAATCCAAGATTTCGCCCAGCTTCCTTTTGCAAGATTAGAGCCCCAGTATGGTATAGCTGCCGAATCTTCTCTGGAAGAATTCAATGGGACGGTTACTTATACTCTTGATGATTTATATGAGGAAGATGTCCTTTATTTATGCAAGCATTGGGACTACTCATCAAGGAACTGCCCGGAGCTTAACTGGACAGAATATCCTGTTGAAAGGGATTTATCAGCCAGGGAAATAACTTTCAATGTAACCGGCTTTTCTGCATACTTATTAGTGAGGGACCCAAGCGTTGAGCCCGAAGAACCCGATGACCCTGAGCCTTATGAACCTCCAAGAGGTGGCGGTGGCAGCGGCGGCCTTTCGGATGAGCAGTTTGATGAGCTTTTGAATGCCAGCAACCGCACTGATTATGAGCCAAGGAACGAGACCATTCCTAACGCCAGCGTTTCAGATGTTTCAGTTGCTTCAAGCAGGATAGAGGTTGATTTAAGAAGAGGCGAATCCACTGAAGTGTTCACTTCAATCAGCAATAATGCTCCAGATGAGATGCAGGTGGGTCTTGGCTTGGAGGGTGCAGTTGAAAGATTTGTAACGCTGGGCAGGGATAATCTTATCTTATCTCCAAGAAGCGAGCATCAGCTTAACCTTTCAATCAGCGCTCCCGAGGATGCTTCTTTTGGCACTTATGTGGGCAATCTTTTGATTGAGTTTGGTGATGGTATCCAGAAACGCCCTATTGAATTGAATATCATCAGGGACGATCTTCAGCCTCCAAGCTTGAATCTCCAGCCCTTGACAAGCAGGCTTATCCCCGGAGAAGACCTGAGGATGCAGGTTGAAATAACCGATGAACACTTAATTTCAGAAGATTACCAACTCACGCTTGATATAGTCCACTCAAGGACAGATATTGTATTAAAGACTTTTAACACAACATATGAAGGAGTCTCAGCGGACTTCATAACCTCTGAAAGGATAACCTTGCCAAGGGATGCAGCTCTTGGTGATTATTATGTGAGGGGCACGCTCAAGTATGAAGAGCGGGGATTGCCAAAGGCAACAACCGATACCTACCCTATCTCGATTGAAAAAAGCCTTGGTGAAAGATTGGGAGAATTTTTCACCCAGAGAATCTGGTTCTTTGAATTATGGCACATCCTCGCCTTCTTTTTACTGGTTTCAGTTGTCGCAGTGGGCGCTAACGAATATAAGAAGATGGTGCAGAGGGGTAAGAAATACCAGTTTGATATCCATTACGATAAGCTTCCCAAGCCTTCCCCTCACAGGGCATATCTTGGTAAAGTTGCAGAAACAAAGAACAAGGCCTACTTTGACTTAGATAAGTTAACAACCCACGCTATAATCGCTGGCTCAACCGGTGGTGGTAAGACAGTTGCGGCCCAGGTTATAGTTGAAGAAGCCCTTAAGAATAATGTAGCAGTTATTGTTTTCGACCCCACTGCTCAATGGTCTGGCTTTTTGAGGAAATGCACTCAGAAGTACTTTTTGCGGGAATATTCAAAGTTTGATATGAGAAAGAAGGATGCCAGGAGCTTTAAGGGTAATATTCATCAAATAAGGGATACCACTGAGATGGACAGGATAGCTGACCATATAAATCCAGGTGAAATCCATGTTTTCCCGCTAAATAATTTCACTACAGGTGAGATTGATACCATTGTAGCTAACACAGTCAGCCAGATATTTTGGGAAAACTTTGATGAAACCCATGATTTAAAGGTTTTATTGGTTTATGATGAGGTTCACAGACTCCTTCCAAAATACGGCGCTTCTGGTAAGGGCTTTGTCCAGATTGAGAGGGCTTGCAGGGAGTTCAGGAAATGGGGAGTAGGCGTAATGCTTATCTCGCAGGTTTTAAGTGATTTTGTGGGTGAGATCAAGGCAAACATAGGCACAGAGATCCAGGTAAGGACTAAAGATGAGAAGGATATGCAGAGGATAAACAAGAAATATGGCGAAGACTATATGAAATCTATTATCAAAGCCAGCGCAGGCTATGGTATTTTTGTTAATTCAGATTATAATAAAGGTCTGCCTTACTTTGTTAACTTTCGCCCCTTGCTTCACAGTGCCGAGAGGCTAAAAGATGATGAGATCCAAAAATATGCAGAATATAATGAGCGCCTAGACATCCTGCAGCAGCAGTTTGACCAGCTAAAAGAGCATGACATTGACTTATTCGACTTTGAGCTGGAGTTTAAGCTAATGAAATCAAAACTTGTCCAGGGTGAGTTTTCAGTTATAGATATTTATCTGGAATCTCTTGAGCCCCGTGTTTTGGAGGAATTCAGGAAACACAATATCAAGCCTAAGATGAAGAAAGAGAAAATTAAGATGCAATCCTTTGATGATCTCTCTGAAGAGTTTGAAAAATCCAGGAGCTCAGATACAGGGGAGGACTTAGCTGAAGAAGGCTTTGTTTCAGATGATGAACAAAGCGAACCTGATGAAGCTGCTAAAGAATCAGAAGATGAAGGTGCAGGGGATAGCAAGGAAGAAGCAGCAGAAGGAAGTAAAGAAAAGGAAGCAAAGGAAGGCAAAGAAAAAGTAGCAGATGAGAGCAAAGAAAGTGTAGCAAAGGAAAGCAACAAAGATGAAGGAGCTGAGGAAAGCAAGGAAAAGGTAGCAAAGGAGAGCAAAGGGGCCAGCGGAAGTGAAGAGGTAAAGGCTGCGCCTGAGAAGGTCCAGGATACTGGTTCGGAATCAAAGGTCTCTTCCAAAAAGGATACCACTACTAAACATAGTTCAACTTATGATGGCTCCAAACATAAATCTTCCGGCTTGGGTCCTTCTCCATTTAAGAAGGGAAAGCTTGGCTCAGGTCTTGATGGTAATAATGGCTCTTCTGATGAAGATTCCAAACATAAATCTTCCGGCTTAGGCCCTTCTCCATTTAAGAAAGGCAAGTTGGGTTCAGGTCCTGGTGGTAATAGTGGCTCTTCTGATGAAGATTCCAAACATAAATCTTCAGACTTGGGTCCTTCTCCATTAAAAAAGAGTAAGCTTGGGTCCCTGGGTAAGAAAGATGATAGTTCAAAGGATAAAAAGTAGTATAAATAATATAATGAAATAATGATATAAAATGATAATGTTAAACTTTACAAACAATA
>CAYOOQ010000100.1:3255-5216 GCA_964405675.1 uncultured Methanosarcinales archaeon
AATAATATAATGAAATAATGATATAAAATGATAATGTTAAACTTTACAAACAATAAAAGGTGGTCTTATGGGTTTTTTTAGTAAATTAGGGAATCTTTTCAGCAGGAGAGGATCAGAAGATGAAGATAATCTCAGCGATGACGATACTCAGGAAGAAGAAGAAGATGATGAGGATACACAGGGCAATGAAGATACTTACACAGGTGAGCTGAAGGTTCGTGTTGAAAAAATTCAGTCATTGGCTCATGCAAACCGCTCCACCAATAAGGTTCTTAACGAAAAGATCGATAAGATTAATGAGATGCTTGGCTCTTTAAGAAGCATGCAATCTAAGCAGGAGCAGGAGATTACTAAATTCCACGCGGATGTTGACTCAACAAAAAAACTTGTTGAGCAGATCGAGCCCCAGAAGATTTATAGGGATTATAGCAAGGTTATTGAAACTGAAAAAGCCCTTTCAGAAAAAGTTGATGTCTTAAACAAAACCCATAAGGAGAGCATGGAGGAATTCAAGAACCTAAGGAAAGAGCTTAATAAAAGTCGTGAGGTAAGGGAAGTAATCAGGCTTGGCAAAGATGTTAGGGAAGATGTTAAGCGCTTAAAAAGCCTACAGGTTCAGAATGAGAGGGATTTAAGAAAAACCGAGAGTATTAATGCTCATATCAATAAGAAGTTCAGCGACTTTTTGGAATACAAAAAAACTGCAACATCAATTGAAGAATACTATAAGAAGGTCACTCCTGATATTGAGAAAATCAAGCAAGAAATTCCTGATTTTGTCCAGAAAAAAGAGATTGATGATATTAAGTCTGAGATCAAGGATATGGAGGAAAATCTTACCAGGAAATCCGAAGAAGAAGTTAAGCTTGTTAATGATGCTATTGAAGAGATCACTAAGATTTTTGGTAGTGTTGGTAAGGAAAAAAGAGAGTTTAAAACTTTTGTAAACAATTCAAAGAAAGACTTTGAAAAATTCATTGAGGACAGCAGGAAAAAGATGGAGGACCTAACCAGTGTTAAGGATACGAAAGATAAGCTTGATAAGATGTATGCTCATCTTTCAGACCTGGATGCCAGGCAAAAAGAGGCAGAGGAAAAGATAAATAAAGGTCATAAGAGGTTTGAGAGCAAGCTAAAAGAGGTCGATAGTATCCAGGACCTTGTTAAGCAGCTTAATTATGAGCGTGAGAACTTCCACAACCTTCTTTTGAATGAGAAAGACCAAATAAAATCTTTTATGGAGGAGAGCAGGGAGCACTTGAAGGCTCTTCCTGAGCTTAATGATATCCGCCAAAAAGTTGATTCTTTTGAAAATGATTTTGAAAGTTTGAAATCTAAAAATGAGGAATTTGAGAAGGTTTTGCCGGTTGTCCAGTCCCTTAATAATAAGGTTGATAATTTTGATGGAGAAGTTGAAGGCATAAAGTCAAGGCAGAGCGATATTGATACTTCACTCTCCAAGATCCAGTCTTTAAGTGAGAAGGTGGAAGGTTTTAATAAAGAGTTTGAAAATCTAAAGTCAAAGTATGATGATATCCATTCTACCCTTTCTCAGCTACAAGGCCTGAATGATAAGGTTGATAACCTTGCTTCTGGTCTTGAGGATGTTAAGTCAAAGAATTCAGAGCTTGACAAGACTCTTCCTGAGCTTAGTGACCTTAAATCACAGGTTAAAAGGTTTAGTGATGATGTTGAAAGCGTTAAATCAAAACATGGTGAGTTTGAAAACATAATCACAAGCGAAAAGCAAAAAATGGACGAGCTGGTTGAGCTGAACCTTAAATTATGGAATCTGGTTGCTAACATAGAGCAAAAGATTTTTGACAGCTCAGAGATTAGCTCCGGTGAAGTGCAAAAGGAAGCCAGGAATATACTTGAGAAGAAAAATAATCATGAAGACAAAAGCAGCAGGGGCATTCTGGCTGGCTTAAAGAATACCTTTAGATGAGATTATATTTTGT
>CAYOOQ010000101.1:0-5170 GCA_964405675.1 uncultured Methanosarcinales archaeon
CAAAAAAAGAAATTCTTGAGAGGTTTGACTTTAATATATCAATAGAAAACATGCCGAAAAGAAATGATCCGGGGAACCGGAAATTCTTGAAAAGCATAGAAGAGTATCCAAATGCATCAATCTGTCTTGATTTTTCACATGCATTCTCATTTTCAAAAACATTAGCTCAAGAGTTAATAAAAGAATACGGCACAAGGATTAGTCAGGTCCATTTCAGCGGATATAATGATGGCAGGCACCATATCACGGTTAATGAATCAGAAGAAGGCTTCATGAGGCAATGTGAGATTCTTAAAGACCTGAATGTCCCAATTATAATTGAAGAAGATATGGAGCCAGACCTGAAAAAAGCAAAACAGGAAATAGAATACATAAAAGAGATTCTTAACTGATGAACTGTAGAATAATCTAAAATTTCTTCTTAATTACTAACTAAATTTAAAATCTAGCTCTGCTGAACATTAAAGGTTATACAAAATTTAAAAATTGTAAACGCCCAGGAAGTGTTTATTTTATTGAAATTTCCAATAAAGGTTCTTTTAGTCAGATACAAATTTCAGGACTAACTATTTACTATCATGTAACTATTAAAGCGTAGCAATACTTTTTAAGTAGCTTTTTTAACCAATCTTATGGACATTACAAGGCATCTATATGAAAGTAGGCCGAGACTTGATGATATATGCCTCGAGAATGTAAGACCAAAAAATGAAGATGATATTTCTGACATAAAGGGCTGTATTGCTGAAGAGATGGTGAGATACTGGCTTACAAGAACTAAAGGGGTAGAAATTGAGCATAGCTTTCCAAAATATGCAGATTCATACGTTATGGAAAAAAATAGCCCATCGATTCTAATATCCCATTTAAATCATGAAAATAAGAGGCATAATATGGCGGACATTGACAATTTTTTCTTTTTTGAGGGAGAGCCATACGCTGTTGAAGTCAAATCACTAAAACTTAATGGTGTTCAGGGAAAATTACAGGATAAGCTTCAGTATACACAGCTCTTTTATGACCAACAGGTTAATATGCTTTTATTTTTCCCGTTTTATAACAACAAAAGACAACACATAGAAGAAATTCAGAAAGGATTTCCAAAAGTGACTTGCATAGATTCAGGATACAAAAAAAAACAACTGAATAATGCTATAAAAAGGTATATCTCCAACAAATATTTTTGATTGATGATTTTAACAATTACAGCCCTGTAGGCAAATCAACGAATTCAACCGAAACATCAAACTTTTCTGAAACAACTTTTGAAAGAGCTTTCACGCCAACGATCTCTGTTGCATGATGGCCTGCGAAAATAACATTTATTCCTGAATCTTTAGCCAGATGATATATCTCAGTTTGCTCTCCAGTGATGTAAAGATCCGGGTTCAGGTCAACAGCCTGGCCAAATATCTTCAAGCCACCTCCACCACTACAAACAGCAATACTTTTTATTTCTGTTTTGCCAAAATCCAGTACATGACAATCGGTACCAAGTGAATCATCAAGTATATCCTTAACTTCATCAATTGTCATACCATCCACCTTCCCCACATATGAAATGTATTGGCCGTCCATTTCACCAAACTCCTTAACAATTTCAGCCCCTAGCAGATTAAGAAGTTGTGCATTATTCCCCACTTCCCTATGCATATCCAATGGAAGGTGTGAAACATAAAGGCTTATATCATTTTCAAAAAGTATTTTCATCCTTTCCTTTGAAAAGCCCTTTATGGAAGGATTGTTCTTATCCCAAAACTGGCCATGGTGAACAACTATCATATTTGCACCAAGCTCAACAGCTTTGTTGAAAGTATCAATACCCGCATCAACGGCAAACATTATTTTATCAACCTTTTGGTTTCCTTCAAATTGAAGACCATTAAACGAACTATCCTTTATATTGGCATGATTGAGATACTCATCAAGAAATTCCACGATTTTTTTTAATTCCGCCATACGAAAAGAAATAGAACAACATTTAAAAATATTTTTACAAAAATTTTTTAATTTAGCCAAACACTAACTTATCGATGCACTTCATAACTCATTTTGTTGCAGCTATTGCTTTTGCAGCCTATTTTGACATCAGCCACCCTTTTATATTCATAGCATCTGCTGTTTTAATAGACCTTGACCATATATATGAAGTGATTGCTTCAGAAGGATTCCAGAAACAACATATTTACAATATATTTTCATTTAATACTATAAACTATCTGGAGCCACAAAAACAGGTGCATCTTCTGCATACATTTGAAGTATTAGCGCTTTTATTTATACTGGGAAATTTTCACTTTATTTTCAAATGGATTTTCCTGGGATTCATCTTCCATATGGCACTGGACGCAATTGGTAACATTTACAATCGCAATTTTGGAAAGTCAGGTGCAAAGGACTGGATAAAGCATTGGTTTCTTACATATTACTTATTGAAATTCACAGGAAAAGCAAAATAATAATTCATGCACTTCCAACAAAATTTAGCCATCACTATTCAAACATTAGAAAAATAATCAGATTTAAACAATAATCAAGGGCACATACATCTCCTGGCTGCTGGCACCTCCATGGAATCCAACTAATTTATGAATTTCTTCCCCTGCAATATTATCAACTAAGGCATAATTTTCCTTCATTATAAGACAATAATCACCAATCCTATCAAGAAAATGAGGGTTTTTGCCTTTACCGAAAAAATTCTTATCCACAAGATTTTTACTTAAGAAACAATCGCACCAATCAAGTTTAGAAGTATAATCTTCGAAAGCTTTCTCCATTCCTGATTTGACATAGCAATAAACAAGCCTCGGCTCCCCACATAGGGGAATTCTCAGCATGCTATTAAGCTTAGGATGTTTTTTCAAATGAATAATCTTTTTTTTAGAAGAATCAATAACACCATGATCTGCAGTAATTATTATTTTCGTATTTTTAACTGACTTTGAAAGCTTTTCAAGCCTTGAATCCAATTCCCAAAAATGATTAATTGTATCCCTGTGATTTATACCTTTTTTATGGGCAAGTGTATCAAACTCCGGCCAATATGACATAACAAGCTTTTTTTCATCCCCTTTCAAAGCAGTTTTCATCTGCCTGAAAAAACCATTTAAATTGGTGTAGGGAAACTTTGCATGTTCTCCAAAAAATTTAATACTTGAGTCCGAATCTATAATATGTTTCCTGTTCACAATACAGCATTTAACATTAACTTTATCAAAAACGCTTTTCCCTCTTATGAAGTCATAAGGATAAAGCCCATCAAAAGACAAGGGGATATCCGAACACCTCGCTTCAAAAGGAAGTATTTTCACCACGCAACCCAATTCCTTAAGCCAGATAAACCATCCAGTGCTTCCATGCTCGGCGGGAACTTCTCCTGTGAAAAAAGAAGTTATTGCTGAAGCAGTTGTTGAGGGAAAAACAGAAGTTATCTTTGATTTAAGATGTCTGACCATAAAGCTCCCTCTTGCATGTCTTTTTAAGAAATCATATCCTAGGCCGTCAATTATCATCACCAAAGTATTTTTTTCTTTAAATTCAGAAGGTGGCAATTGCCTTAGTGGAGCCGGTAACTTTACGGAATTCTTAAGCCTGGCTTGTCCCCTTAAGACGGACCCCATCAGATTGACTATGCAATTACTATAATCCGGTTTATGCATGAAAAATGGTAAAAGCATACTAATATAAAAAGTAAATTGAATAAACTTTTTAAATATTCGTGGATTCTGTTTTAATGGTGGAAAAGATGGCAATATTAAAGATTAAAAATTTAAGTTTAACCCTTGGCGGAAAAAATATCCTAAGAGACATCTCATTAAATCTATGGGAAGGTTATGTCCATGCGATTGTGGGGGCCAACGGTGCAGGAAAATCAACTCTTGCCTCTACAATTATGGGCAGGCACGGATACCAGGATTTTGAAGGGGATATAATTTTTGAAAATGAATCCATAAAAGGCCTTTCCCTCGATGAAAGGGCTAAAAAAGGCATAACACTAGGTTGGCAGGAGCCAGCCAGGTTTGAAGGTTTAAAAATTGAAGATTTCCTCAAGGCATCGGATAAAAACATAAGCGAAGAAGAGATTGATTCATTGCTTAATTCAGTAAGTCTTAACCCTGTTAAATATAAGCACAGGGCTGTCGACAAATCATTAAGCGGAGGGGAAAGGAAAAAGCTTGAGTTGGCCAGCATCCTGGCCATGGGACCCAGGCTGGTAATGCTTGATGAACCTGATTCAGGAATTGACGTAGCTTCTTTGGAAAACATATTTCAGGCCATTGAAAAACTAAAAAAACAGGGGGCAACAGTAATCCTTATTACACATAGCCCCACTGTATTAAAGCATGCAGAGCATGCATACCTTATGTGTTGCGGAAAAATAATTGAAAAAGGAAAAATAGATACAATAATGCCTTATTTTAAAGAAAAATGCATACCTTGTGAAAGGCCTGATGCGTACGAACTTAATGAGGAGGGTGGAATCAATGACAGCTGAAGACCTTTTTAACGCGGCACATATTAACCCTAAAAAGCATAAAGACACGGCCTTTTTGGCAATAAACCATAGCGAGGTCCTTGACAGCAATACTGTCGAAGGCCTTGAAGTCAGCACTGAAGAGATTGAAGATGGTGTAAACATCAAAGTTCTTGTAAAAGAAAACACCATAGTGGAAAAGCCGGTTCACATGTGTTTTGGAATGCTTCATAAAAAAGGGACACAAAAGATAAATCTGGATTTCAGGATGGAAAAAAACTCTGAGATAAAAGTCCTTGCCCATTGTGTTTTCCCTGATGGGGAAGATGTGAAGCATATAATGGATGGATATATTGAGCTGGGAGAAGGGGCAGATTATACTTACCTTGAAAAGCATATACATGGAAAAACCGGCGGGGTAAAGGTTTATCCTAAAGCAAAAGTAATAATTGGAAAGAGAGCAAAATTCAGGACAGACTTTGAGTTGGTTAAAGGGAGAGTCGGCCTTATTGACATAGATTATGAGACCGAATCAGAAGAAAATAGTACAATGGAAATGACAGCAAAGATAAGCGGTAAGGAAGATGACATAATTAAAATAAAAGAAACGGGGCATCTCAAAGGAAAAGAAGCTAAAGGGGTTCTCACTTCAAGAATTGCTGTGACCGGAGAAGCAAAAGCAGAAGTCCACAA
>CAYOOQ010000102.1:0-1639 GCA_964405675.1 uncultured Methanosarcinales archaeon
TAATTTTAGGTTGGGGAAGGGCTTGCAACTAATAAACCCAAAATTTTTGTTATTTAATTTCTATATAATAAAAGATTACATCATACTCTGGTATTCCATTTGCATTAAGTGTTATCTATGAGTTCTATGTCCAAAATATCCTCTTACATCTAGTTAAATCATACCATTACTAGATACTTTTTCAACACATAAATCCGCATAAATCAAAAGGCAAAGGTAATATTCCAAAGGTTGACAAAAATACCAGCACAATTCCAACCACTAGACCAACCAGCATACCTTTAATAAAATCTTTCCACATAACAAAACCTCTCTTATTCATCCAAACCATCTTATATCCACCTGTTTTCCGAAATAATTTTACTATCAACTGCCTTCTCCCGGCAAGTCTTCTCTATACTATCCCTCAACATAATCAATTTATTCTCAACCATTTTTATTTTTTCAACATATTGGTCATGGGATTTTTTAGCGTCCTCCCTTTCATTAATTATAATTTTTACCTCTTCCTTCCCGAGTTTTGACTTCCTCAGGGTCTTTATTCTTTCATCACATTCATTTTCAAATTTTTTCATTTTTAGATCTGCTTCTTTTCTCCTTGATTCCAGATCATAAAGAAGTTTTTTATAATTTTCCACCAGATTAACAACTCTGTAAGTAACATTTTTCTCTATATGATAAATCTTGTTAGCCTGCTCAAGAAGAAGGTCCACATACTGTAAATGGTCAGTTTTATCCAGTTTAGAAATATCCTTCTCCAGATTCTCCAATTGACCCAGATACTCCTTTACCCTATTCTCAATAACTTCATTGGATTCCCCTTTCTTAAGACCGCTAAAACCTCTTCCAAACAAAAAAAACACCTCTCTCACTTCCCTTGTTTAAATAACTATATAAATCTTTTGAGAGCTAACAAAAAAGAAAAAATTAGATAACACCCCCATAAGCAACATATTGTTGGATAACCTTAGAAAAAACGTTCAAAACAATAAAATAGCGAAACCATAGAGAACCAATAAATGAATAATTTTAAATAAATATAAGCATTCCACTTCAGGAAATGATTAATCAAAAAGAAATTCTAAAATTAAAAAATGAATTTGAGCTTTTTGAAAACCAAAGGGAAGAGCTCATCTTAAAGTCAAGAGACATTTTGCGGTACTCAAAACACGCCATTTTTTCGATACATAACAATGAAATAAAAAATGCAAAAGAAAAGTTGAAAAAAGCAGAAGAAATAATAAAAGAAACAAAAAAAGTTAAGTGCAGCCCGAAATTGGATTCAATAGGCGCGATGAGTGCAGCCATGCAAGAATATGTTGAAGCCAAATGCTACCTGGGCTACATTGAAAGTAAAAAAATACCTTCTCAAAAATCACTTAAAGTCCAGATTGATGATTATCTGCTTGGGCTGTGTGACCTCACAGGGGAGCTTTCAAGAAGATCTGTAGTTCTTGTTATAAACAACAACCATAAAGAAGTTTACCTGATTAAAGAATTAGTAGAAAAAATCTTCGAGTTATTCCTTCAGTTAAATCTAAGAAACGGAGAATTAAGAAAAAAATCTGATGCAATCAAATGGAACCTCAAAAAGATTGAAGGAGTAATATACGACCTAAAGACTAAGGAAATTGAAAAA
>CAYOOQ010000102.1:1739-5143 GCA_964405675.1 uncultured Methanosarcinales archaeon
TAAAAAATTGCCTGAACTTAACAGAAGAAGAAAGGATAGTAATCATAACAGACATCGAAACCCTTGAAATTGCGGTTTGTCTGATGGAAGAATCAAAAAAAATAACAGAAAAAATAAGGTTTTTCATAATAGAAGATTTCTACCCTCGCCCTGTAAAAGAAATACCCGACGAAATTCTAAAATCTGTCCAGCAGTCACAAGTGGGAATTCTTGCGATGCAGGGGAAAAAAGGAGAATTGGAAAATTTCAGGAGACCTCTTCTAAAACAAGTTAACAACTCACAAATAAGATTTGCAAATATGATTAACATAAATCAGAAAATAATGAGAGAAGGCATGAATGCAAATTATAAGGAAATCCAGAAATTTTCAAACAAAATATACAATACCATTAAGAACTCAAGTCAAATAAAAGTTAAGACGAAGCTCGGAACAAATCTAACAGCTGAATTTGATCCTTCTATAAGATGGGTAATAGGTGATGGCAACATAAAAGCCGGAAACTGGAAAAATCTACCGGACGGAGAAGTCTTCACCTGCCCCTACATAATAAATGGAACAGCAATAATAGATGGTGTTTTGGGAGATCATTTCAGCAAAAAATACGGGACCCTTCAGAACTCCCCCTTATACCTTAAGATCGAAAAAGGATTTATCAAACAGGCAAAATGCAAAAATAAGACGCTTGAAAAAGAATTTAACGAAAAAATAGCAACCGATGAAAATTCATCAAGAATAGGAGAATTTGCAATTGGAACCAACCTTTTCATAAAAGAGCTCATAGGAAATATGTTACAGGATGAAAAATTTCCCGGAATCCATATAGCCGCAGGAAATGGTTACCCCGAAAAAACAGGTTCTGACTGTAGCTCAGCAATACATATAGACGGGATTATAAGAAAACCAGACATTGTTGTTGACGGAAAAATGATCATGAAAGAAGGGGGTTTTCTAGTATGACCCCTGAACAGATAATTCTCAAAACATGTCTTGGATTAAAAGAAGATGAAAATTGTCTCATAGTTACTGATAAGAATAAAAACCATATCGCAACCAAATTATTTGAAATCTCCAAAACGTTTGCAACCACAGAGCTTATAGAGATTCCCATAAGTGACTTTAACGGACAAGAGCCACCAGGATGGGCTGCTGAAAAAATTCTTGATTATAATGTAATAATAATTATAACAACAAATTCATACAGCTGGACAGAATCAAGAATAAAAGCCACAGAAAACAAAGCAAGGATTGCATCAATGCCGGGCATAACTGAAGATATATTAAACAGGGCAATTGATGTTGATTACAATGAAATGAAAATAAGAACAAATAAACTTGCAGACATGCTGGATGCGGGAGAAAAAATAACCATTACTACAGATGCTGGAACAGACATCACATTCAATATCAATTCAAGAAAAGCCCATGGCAGAAATGTAGGTCTGTTTCTAAAACCTGGAGATTGGGGTAATTTACCCGGAGCCGAAGCATTCATTGCACCCCTTGAAGGAACAGCAAACGGAACATACATTGTAGATGCATCACAGGCAGGCATAGGAAAACTTCAAAACCCAATACAGATAACAGTTGAAAACGGAATAGCCACAAAGATTGAAGGACAGCAGGAAGCCGAGAAATTCAGAGAGATAATCCAAGAAGTCAAAGACAAAAACGCTTATAATATAGCTGAATTTGGTATAGGCACAAATCCAAAGGCAAAAGTTTCAGGAATTGTTCTTGAAGATGAAAAGGTTGCAGGCACATGCCACATTGCCCTTGGAAAAAACTCAGGTTTTGGAGGAAAAATAAATGTTCCGTTTCACGTTGACGGTATCATCAGCAAACCTACTATTTATTTGGATAAAAACAAAATAATGCATGAAGGCCAATTTACTGCAGAATTATTTTCAGAGTAAAAAGAAGGGAGGAATACCAATGGTAAAAATAGAAAAATTAAACCATTCATCATTTTTAATAAAAGGAGAAGAAAAAAACATAATCATAGACCCATACAATATAGAATCCAAAAGCAAAGGAGATATAATCCTTATAACACACCCGCATTTTGACCATTACAGCCCACAGGATATAAAGAGGGTAAAGAAAAAAAATTCAATAATAGTCATGCCACCCATGATTAATTCAAAAAAAATAGCAGGTAACCCTATTAAAGTCAGGCCCTGGAGCGAGTTAAACATAGGAGACATATGGATCAGGGCAATACCTTCCTATAATCTGGAAAAAAACTACCACCCAAAAAATAGTGGATGGTTAGGGTATGTAATCCACATAGACAACAAAAAAATATACCATGCTGGAGATACAGATCTAATAGAAGAAATGAAATCTTTAGGGGAAATAAATTATGCGATGCTTCCAGTTTCAGGAAAATACACAATGAATGCTAAAGATGCCGCAAAAGCAGTCAAGATGATAAACCCAGAACTGGCGATTCCTATGCACTATGGAGAATTGATGGGTGGCATAAATAATGCAGATGAATTCCATAAAATCTGCAGTTGCAAAGTTAAAATTAACTCCAATTGAGCAAAAAATATTAAAATAAAACTTTATTATGCTTCTTACAATAGGGTAATAGTTGGCTCTCGGCTTCGTGCTGAGGAAAGTCCGCCCACCATATGCCTATGCAATAGGTGGTTACTACTCAAGATAGTAGATTCGGAAACGGATGGCAACCACACAGAAACGAGACCACTTACAGCTAATGGAATGATACGTGCGAAACCCCTGGCGACAGGGGCAAGTTAACCCGTTGACGTCGCTGTGAGAATGGGTGAAACGGTGAGCCCTAACCGGTGCAAGCCTTACGGCGCTTAGTCAAATGCCAGCATAGCTATCCTTATGGAGCTACACAGAAGGCGGCTTAAATTACCCTATTATTTTTTATTACATTTTATTAGTTTCATTCATTACATCCTCCTTTAAGAATCTATATTTGAAATTAAAATGAGTCAAAGAATATTTGTAGTTCAAAAGCATTTTGCAACCAATCTCCATTGGGATTTTCGGCTGGAAATGGATAATGTCCTTAAATCCTGGGCAATTCCAAAAGAGCCTTCTCTCCAGCAAGGAATAAAACGCCTGGCGATACAAACTGATGATCACGATCTAGAATATGCTGACTTTGAAGGAGAAATACCAAAAGGGCATTACGGGGCAGGAACTGTCAAAATATGGGACAAAGGTACCTACACATTAATTGACAAAACAGATTTTAAGATAGAATTTGAACTGCACGGTAAAAAAATGACCGGAAAGCATGTACTCGTCCAGATGAAAGACAAGCAATGGCTCATATTCAAAAAATAGAAAAAACAACATTCCACAATAATAAAATAACAAAAATTTTGGGTTTATTAGTTGCAAGCCCTTCCCCAACCTAAA
>CAYOOQ010000103.1:0-5101 GCA_964405675.1 uncultured Methanosarcinales archaeon
CGTGGATTCCATAACCAGTACTTCCTATAAGTGATCTAAGACTGTCAACATCAGAGTGACCTTCTGAAAAATCACTAAAATCGTGTTCTCCTGTCACTAGGAAGATCTCTTCTTTTATGAAAGTATTCTCAACACTACCTATGCATTCTGCTTCAGGATTCCCATAATAAACATAAATCCTGAGATTTTCACCTATACTTTCGCTTACATTTACCCAGACTTTTGCTTCTTTTTCTTCAGGGTCACAGCTATCTACCCAGTAATTTAGCAAATTAGCATCACTTGAATCTACAAACCTGATGTCTTCACATTCCCTTTGCCAATTAAAATTACTGCCAACATTTCCTTCATTTAAATCAATTAAAACCTGGTAATTTTCTTCAGTTGGATTTGCTGAGGAAAGATTGATTGGCTTCCTGTATTCCCAATCAATATTCCACCAGGTCGTGTTCTCTTTTAATGTGACATTACTATATTGCTCATATTCACTGTTGTTTGTAAAAAAAGATAATTCACCTGTCTGCTCAAGGATAAAATTTTGTGTTGAAGACTGCACAGTGCTTCCGGAGGTGTCATTAGCCCAAATGTAATAACTATAAGTGCCATTAAACCATGTGTCATCAAAAACATACTGAAATGTATGCAAAGTGGATTCAAGGGTGAGAGAGTAAACAATTGGAGAATCTATTCCATAGGCGGACTCCATATCAATTCTTATGTTAAAATCTTCATGTTCCTGGCTCCATTCCAAATCATAGTAATTGTGCCCTGTCAATTCCTGTGAAATAGTTTCTTCATCTGGAGTGCCGGGACTACCGGTTACCTCCAAGACTATATCCCCACCATTAAGCTCATAAACTAAGTTAGTCAAATCAGGCTTTGCTTCGGGCATTGTTCTTGTATCGGTAAGCAAATATCCTGAGTCTTCAATATGCATGTAATCATGGGATGCCCAATATAAGGTTGCTTCACTACTCCCCTGAGGATGATGATCTGAAAAGAAATCAAATGAGATATGAATCTCATCCACACCACTCACATCAATTGTGTCACTGTGAGTATTGCTTCCTTCAACGTCATCGTTATGCACTTCAACTCCATTTATTACCACTCTTACTTGCGAAGGGTCTGCATTTGTATGTATTAAATCATAACTGTATGCAAAATTAAAATCATCCATTCCTGATACATCCACTGTTTCATCATAATAGGTTCTCCAACCGCTTCCACTATCATGGGTTTCGGTATAGGTATAATTGTAAGTTCTTACTTCACCTCCGCTTAATGAGATTTGATCATCATTGATGTTTATGTTATCAGAATCATCTGCATTAAGCCAATCACTTTCTTCACTCCAGGTCTCCTTTGATTCAACTGTCAAATCAACCATGGGTTCTTCAAAAGAAGTTCCATTAGGGTATGTGAGATTCAATATTGCTGTGTGAATGCCACTCTCATCTTTGAGATAGGCATCAATTGTTACAGGCATGCCGTAGCCAATCAAATCTTCCGAATGTGAAACTGACTCAATGGAAGGTTTTAATCCCACATCCAATACTGTATGATAACCTGAGCCCAGTGAATATAACTCTTCATTACCATAATAGGTTGCATTGATGTCATGAGTACCTAATATTGAATCTTCTCCAATGCTGTATGTGATAGTGCTGAAACCTGATGAATTTGTTGTTGCATAGCCAATAGATGTACCTTCTGTTTCATCAAAGAAATATATTGTTTCCCCTTCAATTGCAGTTCCATTGTCCCAGACAAGACGAGCAGTTATATTTACGCTTTCACCCCTGCTCACGTTAAGCTCAGAAGTGTATAGCTCACTAATGTTAGTGTTGCCGTAAACATCAATGAAAATCTGGCTGAAATCAGATATTGCGTTATCAGCACTTGAATTTGCCATAATCCTTTGCTCCCCAAGGCCGGAATCAATACCAACGTCTAAAGTGATATTATTCCAGATCCTTTCTTCAGGCTCAAGAGATGCTACATATTCACTAAGGCTTCCACTGCTTAGTGTCCATCCATTGGGTATTATTGTATAGTTAAGCCATGCGTTATAATCCGCGCTGGTGGTATTTGTATTAGTGGCGTACAGACTCATATCAGTTGACTCTCCTCTAATAACCTGCTGTTCAAAATAATACCTTGTAATTTCCAATAAGCCTCTTTCCCTGATTTCAAGACGCTTTTGTTTTCTTTCAGACCATATCTTTTCGTTGCCCACAGGATTTGTGTAAATGACTGTGAAATTAATGAAATAATCCCCTACAGGAGTTGTATCGTCAGCAATAATGTTAAAATCGGACCATGAAATTTCCAATGGGTCCACATTACCCAATGAACAAGTGTCACTAATTTCACCTTCACACAAACATTCAATGCCAGCTATATCTGGACAATTAATGTTAACTGAAGCATCGGTCAAGCTTTCATTAGTCCAAAGATTCCTAAATGAGAAGCTAATAGGGATATCTTCACCAAGATAAAGCCTCTCAAGTTCGGTTGTATCGAATGTTGAAGGGATGTTATGTACCCTTAGGTATTTTCTAACGTTTATATAAGGTGAAGATATCAAATTTATTTCATCAACAACAGGGGTAACAGACGTATCACCCGAGATTAAACTCACATTAATACTAAATTCTTCGTGCCATAGATCCCAATCAAGTCTGTAATCAGCCTGGCCATCAAGTTCAACCGTGACAATCTCTTCTTCTGGAGTTCCAGGACTTCCAATTATATCCAGAAATATACTCTCTCCATTCAAATCATAAGATAAATCAATTAATTGAGGCTTGGATTCCATCATGCTTTTTATTCCGGTTTCAATAAAGCCTTCACTTTCGTACAATATGAAATCATGCTCCGCATAATTAATAGTAGCAGTACTTGGATCAGCATTTCCACCATCTTCCGACCTAAATTGAAACTGAATAGTAACTTCATCTTTTCCACTTACGTCTATGTTACCGGACCACGTATCAGTTATGGATTCTGCTCCACTTGTTTCGTCAACGTATTCGTTATTGCCATCCACCCTGACCCTGACACCTGCCCTGCTTTGATGACCAGAGGGATGTGTGTAGCCTTCAATTTCATAATCGAACTGCGTAAAGATTGTATCTACTTTCGAAACATCAACAGTTTCTTCATAATAATTCTGCCAATTGCCGTCCCCTCCTACAATAGTTTCAGAATCGTACCTGCCGGTAGTATCCAAATTATAACTTAATTCAACAGTGTCTTCGTATACATCAACATTTTCTCTGGAAGTGTAATCAAGCCAGTCCTCTTGTGACTCCCATCTTATAAGATTTCCTACATCACCCTCACCTTCACTTATAGAGCTCCAATCAACATTCCAGTTTAACTCATAAGTGTCAGTTACCATGCCTTCGTCTATATAATAACCATGAGTTTCATTATTCCACTGCCTAGTCTTTGTCTGGTCAACAGGGATATCACCATAGAATTTGCCTTCTTCATTTGGGCCAAATCCAGCATAACCAATATTGTGCCTATCCTTAAGGGTAAGATTTGTATAAACATCAATAGCATCGTTGTCTTTTGCAATTAAAGTAACATTTATCCAATCGATTGTATCTGTCGTTTCATACTCAATAAGGCCGTACTCTGAATAGTGAGGGTAAGTAAGGTTGTTTAGGAAAAGTCTTGAATCCCTTATTGTAAACTCATAAACAGATTCCATCCTGTTTCCGTTGCTATCAACTATTACAGCATCTTCAGAGCCGGGTGAAGCACTCTCGTCAACAAAAGCAATCCGTGCCCTGTAAAGGCCAGGATCGTTATCATCAGTATTCCAAGGAGTTGTATTCCATTCAGAGGCAATATCCAAAAATCCATCTACAGGAATTGTTTGCTTGCTTCCAAATGCATAATCGTTTATAACAGGAGGGTTAATATTTCTCCATCTTTCTTCCTGCTCATCCCATCTCTGAACATTAGCCCATCTATAACCACTAATAGGGGTGTCACCAGTGTTTGAAAAGCCACTATCAATCATTTGATCACTAACAACTTCAGCTGATTTAAGAGTCATTGAATCAAGCAAAGGAACATTGTCAGGGTCAGTTCCGGTGAAATAGACATCAATCCTGAAATCTTCATGCCTTTCCTGCCAATTGAGATCATATTTATTTTCACCATCAAGTTCTTGTACAATAATTTCTTCACTTGCGCTATCTGGACTACCTATAATCTCCAGTTGGATCTCGCCCGAATTTAATTCGTAAGAAAGATTAGTTAATACAGGCATATTGTTATGCATATTTCGTATTTCACTTACCCAATAACCATTACCTTCAAAGTGGCTGTGTTCATGCTGCGCCCAGTTGATTGTTGCTGTACTTTCAACATCATCACCCCAAACTCCTCCGTCAACGAATTCAGAATAATATTCATAGTGCAAAGTTACTTCATCCTGCCCGCTGACATCCACGGTTTCAGTATGGGTGTTCCCGCCGCCAGCACTGTCGGAATGGACTTGTATACCATCCACGCTTACCCTGACCTCTGCGGTCGCAGTTCCATCAGGCTCAAGATAATAGTCATAGCTTAATTCCATCTCATCCATACCAGATACATCTACTGTCTCTTCATAATAAGTTCTCCATTCATCAGCACCGGTTGAAGAAGCACCCGAATCATTCAAATAGACTTCAACTGTCCTCCCCTCCATTTCCAAGTGCTCATCAATATAGTTAATAACAACCTCTTCGCTATCTGATGATTCCTCCCAATCAATTGTAGTTTCCCATATTTCTTCTTCATCAATATCTAAGGTCCCATATCTTGATTCCAGGAAAACGTCTTCATAACTCCTGTACTCATCAAGATGGGTGAATACATTACCTTCCCCTTCTATCTCAACAATAAAGCTTGACACCTCATCAGAGAAAATACCATCAATGTTAGTTGCAGAAATCTCAAAATAATAAGTACCGGGTTTCCATGTATTAGAATATTGCGCGGTATAATTGTCATTTGTACCAGTGTACTCCATTTCGTTAATTTCTGGATCTCCGCCATCAGGATGTGTTATTTCAGCAAAAACTGAATCAATACC
>CAYOOQ010000104.1:0-5077 GCA_964405675.1 uncultured Methanosarcinales archaeon
TTGTTATCTTGCCGTTTCAATGGATAGGAAATATATTATATTTTTGTTTGGTCTTTTTGTTGTTGTCCTTTTTTTCAGGCTGTTTTTCGCGTTTCAGACACCTTTATTCACTGGAAACGATGCTTACAACACTTTAAGGCAAGTTGAGCTCATAAAGGAGAATGGATTACCCTTTATTAATGATGAACTTAGCTATGGAGGCATAGATTATTTTATACTACCGGTTTTCCATTACATACTGGCTTTTTTTTCAATATTTCTGCCGGATGCTCTGGCATACAAGCTTATACCAAATATATTAGCTACAGCGCTTATTTTTCCGGTATTTTTTTTCGTAAGAAACATGGTAAAAAATGATAATATAGCACTTTTTACAGCGTTTGTTTCATCATTTATACCCATATACATAGGAGAAACAGTCAATTCAATATCAAAGTATTCAATAATAGCTCCTTTGTTTGTATTATTAATGTATTTTTTCTTGAGAATAAACATGAAAAGGGATGCCAGGCCTTTCATTGTTTTGCTTTTATTGTTCATATTTACTGATTTTTCAGTTATAATACTTGTACTTTCAATACTTTTGTACCTTTTATTCGCGTGGACTGAAGGGCTCAAAATTAAAAGACGGGAGATTGAGCTAATCCTTTTTTCTGTGTTCATTACCATTTCCATTTACTTTTTGATATTCAATGACCTGCTTTTGGAAAAGGGGGCCAGTATTATCTATGGCAACATACCCCAAGAAGAATTGGCAATTTATTTTTCCGGATTAGATATAGTTTCTGTCCTTATAAACATAGGTATCTTACCCTTGCTTTCATTGGTGATAGTCTCCTTCATCTATTTTTCAAAGAAGAAAAAAAAATCGGTGTATTTGCCAATGAGTGCAGGATTTGTTACAGCGGCACTTTTGTTTACAAAACTTATACCTTTTATTTACGGGTTGATCATATTGGGAGTTATTGCTGCTATTTTGTTCGGTGAGTTATTGTCCATCATAACAGCGTATTTTGAAAAGACAAAATTTTCTGATTACTGGTGGGGAGTTTATGCAGTTTTCTTTTTACTTTTCCTTGCCACATCAGTTTTGCCGTCAGTTTCAAGCGCCGATGCAGCTATTGAAGCAACACCTGATGGAGAACTAGTGGATGGTTTAAGGGAATTGAAAGAGATTTCAGCGGGAGAGGACGTGATAGCCAGCACCCCTGAAACAGGAAGCCTCGTAAGCTACTTTTCAGAAAGAAGAAATGTGATGGACCTTAATTATTTTGCAGGAAGGGATGTGGAAGCAAGATACAGTGACCTAAGATCAATATATTCGACATCACTTACAACAAGAGCAATACAGGATATGGAAAAATATAATATCAAATATATAATACTGGATGAAAGCGCAAAAGAAAAATACAACATAAGCCAGCTTAGTTATGCAGACGATAGATGCTTCCCAAAGGTAATAAGCAAAGAGAAAACCAATATTTACATGAGAAATTGCACTCTGGTAAGAAGATAGATAGATAGATAGATGAATAGATAGATAGACAAACAGATGGAAAGATAAATGGGTAAGTAGGTAGGAAGTATTTGTAAAGAGATATTTGAGTAAAGGTTAGAATATGGATAAGAAGATATATATATGGATTTTTGCATTTATACTAATCATTTCAGTAATCCATGGACTCCACTCTTACACTTATGGGGTTGGGTTGATGGGGGATGATTCGTTTCATTATGCAAATTCGGCAATGAGAATCCAAGGTGATGAGCAACCTACCCTTTCCCAATGGTATGAAGGAATTTTGGCATACAAGGGTAAGCTAATAGGAATTGAAGCATCATCATTTTTTTTGCTTTTTTTCTGCGGTCTGCTTTCGGTTCTGTTATTCATATTGATATTAAATAGTATAGAAGGGGAAAAGACAGTAAGGCATTATTCCCTTCTTTTCCTCTTAGCATCCCCTCTTTTTATATATAACATAACAGTTTCTCAACCTTTTACTGTTGTGTCAGTCCTGGTTCTTGCAACAGTATATTTTTTAGTATCGGAATGGCAAAAACCATATCTGGGTTTTTTAAGCTATATGAGCATCTTCTTTAGTGCACTGATTGCACTTATTGAGCCTTTAGCTTTTGTTATATTCATATTACCATTTCTTTTTTATTTGCTGATTAAAAAGAAAAATAACAGGGTTGTTTTCTTAACTGCAACTGTATCTCTTGTTGGGTTCCTTTTCAGAATAAAAACAATTGAAATAGGGGAAGGGATAGTTTCACTGCAAGGGTTTTTTGAAAATAATATAGTTATGCTGGGGGCCATGAAAGGTTTCATTTTCATATCAATATTACTTGCAATTTTAGCATTTTTTGTGACCTGGCACAAGAAGAGGGAAAAAATTCCAATTTATGCAATGGTTGTGATGGCGATACTTGGTTCTGTATACGCTGATGAAGGTTATAAGATAATACTTAATTTTTTCATAGCATATTGTGCAGCTTATGGTTTCTTTTGGATGATGGGAATGAGGTGGGATCTCAAGATAATTAAAAAGATACTTTATCTCACATTAATTGCAGGAGTGATGTTTTCAGGATTTTTTTATGTGAACAGCCTTTTTTCAAAAAGCCCTGGTGAAGAAACCATAAGAGCCCTTCACATAATCAGGGGGAACTCCCTTGAAACTGAGGTTGTGTTTTCTGACAATGAGAAGAAAGAATGGATAATGTATTTTGCAGAAAGAGATTTCTGCTGTGAATTTGCAAATGAAGAAATATTTACCACCAGGAATAATAATTTTGCCTCTGAATTTATGAAAAAGCACAATATATCCTTTATTTTAGTTGATGACAATACAAGAGAGCTTATGAAGAGGGAAAATAACAATATTGGCCTTGAATTTGTCATGGAAAACAGCAACAACTTTAAAAAGATTGCAAGTTATGATTCAACAGTAGTGTGGGCTTTCCAGGAATAATAGCTTTCCATAAAAGAAAATAAGGGAAAAACAGGAGGTGTTCTAAAAAAAATAAATATTTTTAAATAAATAAGTTTTTATGACACTCTTATGATGCTCGTTTACAACGCCATTGTCTATTTTGTATGGTTTATGGCCACTTATTACTTAGTTTTCTTTATGCTGTCACTCTTCACTTACAGAGGAAATTTGTTTGAAAAAAAGAAGTACACCAGCAAAAAGCATCCGTTAGTCTCAATAATAGTGCCTGCATTTAATGAAGAAGAGTCAATTGGTGAAAGTATTGATTCATTAAAAAAGACTACCTACAAAAACATTGAATTCCTTGTGATAAATGATGGGAGTACTGACAGGACAAGCGAGATAGTCAGGGAAAAAATTGAAGGTGACTCCAGGTTCAGGTTTTTTGACAACAGTGTCAACCAGGGTAAGGCAACAATCCTTAACCAGGGGATTGCAGAATCGAAAGGTGAAATGGTAGCCTGCATGGACGCGGATTCCATAATAGAAGACAATATAGTTGAAAAAGTGCTGCCTTATTTTAGTGAGAAGAAAGTAGGGGCTGTTACTGTCAGCGTTGAAGTTAATAAGCCAAAGGGAGTGCTACAGAAGATATGCGCGCTGGAGTTTGCCTTGGGCCTTTCATTGTTTTTGAAATTGTTTTCATTCCTGGACTGCGTTTTCGTAACTCCCGGCCCATTTTCAATGTACAGGAAATCTGTCCTTAATAAAATTGGAGGATTCAACCCAGAGAATATAACTGAAGACCACGAGATTGCGTTCAGAATACATAAACATGGGTATAAGATAAGAAATTGCATTGAAGCAAAAGTGTTTACCACTTTACCGGACACGTTTAAGGGGATATATGTGCAAAGGAGGAGATGGTATTCGGGAGCAATACAAACCTTTTTCCAGCATAAGAATATGTTGGGGAAACCAAAATATGGCCTTTTTGGGTATTTCATCCCTTTCAATTTCTTCCTCATAGGCATGGGACTGATGCTTTTTACGGCAACAACCATAATGACAATTTCAAGGAATGCCAGAGAGATCTTTTTCTACAGGCATACAGACTTCAATTTTTTTGAGCATTTTTCAATTAATATAGATTTATTGTATATAGGGCAAGTCAATATATTGGGAATTAGCCTTTTTTTATCAACTATAGTTTTGATGATTGTTGGTGTTAAGATTACAAAAAGAAAATTCAGTGATAATAAGGTAGGAGTACTAGGGTACCCTTTCATGTTTTTTTTATACCAATTGTATTGGGGTGGTGCATTATTAGCAGTGTTAAAAAGAAAAAAGATCAAATGGAGATAAAGAAGGTCATGGCAGTAGCCGCACTGGCTATTACTTTATTCATTTTTGTGACGATATTACTAGTAGGGAATATATTGGATAATAAGAGAGTAGATCATATCGACGCTGAGTTCGCCAATATTCAAAGTGAATTCAGGAACATGGAGACTCTTTTCCTGATGAGTGAATTTTATGATGACAAGATGGCATGTCTGGCCTTTGAAGAAAAGATAAAGGACCTTGACAGCACTTTGTGGAAATTGGGTGAACGACTTGATAAGTACAGGGAAGCAACTGAGGAGTTTTACAAAAGCGAATATTATAAGAGACAAAAGCAGATATTCAATGAGAATCAGGTGTTTTATTACCTGCTTATGAAAAAGATGATTGAGCAATGTGAGATAGATAAGTCAACGATACTATTCTTTTACGCTGACTCAACTATCTGCAGGCAATGTGATGACCAGTCATTCATACTAAGTGATATTAACCAAATCGACTATGAAAAGGGAAAGCAGGATATTGCCATATTCCCTCTTGATACTGATTTAAACATTACAACAATAAATCTACTTTATCAATATTATAATGTGACGGAGTTGCCCTGCATTATAATTGATGAAGAAAAGTTTTGCGGCATAAGGGGAAAGCAATTTATAATGGAAGAGATATGTGAGAGGAACAATATTTATTTTTGCGAACTCTATGAAAAGGAGTACAAGAAATAATAATATTATGTCTGCAAAACAAATATTTTTTTCTCTTATTGTGTTTCATGTTACTTTAGCGAGTAATAG
>CAYOOQ010000105.1:0-2608 GCA_964405675.1 uncultured Methanosarcinales archaeon
CATTATAATGCATTGCAATGGCCATTATATGCATTGCATTTTGAACATTGCAAACATTGCAAACATTGCAAATGTAGCCTTAGAAAACGTAACAAAAAAGAAGAATTTGAGCATTAAAGAGCCTTAGAACCCATTATAATGCCATGAAAGAATTATCCCGACAAAGATTAAAGCCGAGTAATATTGTACAGCTTCCTGACCTTTTCCCCGTTCTTCACACTAAACAGCTTTTCCCCGGTAGGAAGGATATTTTCCTCAACCAAACCCTTTTTCTTAAGATTATTCATCACAACCCTTACCGTATTGACACTGTTGCCAGTCAATTCAGAGATCTTTGCGTAACTAATAGGGTCTGGCTGGTCAAGCAAAATATTCAAAAGCTTGTTTTCAGGATTTGACAAAGAATAAGCCTGTGAATGAGAATGAGTTTGAGGCTGTGAATAAGGTTGAGAAGGATGAGGATAAGAAGGTGAAGAATGTTGTGAATAAGAATGGGGCACAGAGCTTGGCTCCGATTGATATTCAATACGTTTATGCTCAGCTTTGAAATCCTGCAATTGTTTCTCAGTATGTTTAGCATGCTTTCGCAAAAGGTCCTGAACATCTTCCAGACTATAATTCTTGTTAGATTGCTCAAGCTTTTCCAGGCGAACGTACATATCCGACATAGAGCTGTTCACTAAAGACACCATCTGAGAAACACTGTCTTCAACCTTTTGAAGATCCCTTTGATGCTTCCCCTGATTGTAATAAAGATGATTGATCCAGGATTTAACTTTACTAAGGTCTTCTTCCGTCAGCTGCCTGTGATTGTGGTGATCTTTATGAATCTTCAACGAAAAATCGTGGAGCTGGTTAACCCATTTTTTCTGCAGGTCAAAGTCTTCCTTCAAATTTTTTAAATGCCTGGAGACTGAGTTAGAAAATTGGTCAATTTTAGTATGAATACAGGTCTTACTCCTGCCAAAAAATCTGCTTAAAACCCCCATGGGGAAAAGAAGTGCAAGTATTATATAAATATTTTATTAAAAGTGAGGAGAAAAAACAAAACATTTAATGTTGGCGATGGTGTTGGCAACGATATTGGTGATTATAGTGGCGATAATGCCGGTGATAAAAATTATGATGATAGTTGAATTATCTTTTCCTTTAGAGAAGATATATCAATTTCTTTTCCGGTGTTCAGTTCAAAAATTTTATGGCCTTCTTCAATTGCCTCCTGGAGACATATTTCAAATATCTCCGAGTCAAGATTTTCTTTCACTTTAGCCTCACTATAGCTTCTTTCCTGTAGCCTTTTTTTCAAAAGAGGGAGATCACATCTGGTTACAATACAGCAATCCACCAATTTGTTAGATATGTGGTGAGACATGTGAGAATCAATAACAACTGAACCTTTAGAGGTTTTTATTAAGTCTTCAAGCACAAAAGATAGTTTATTTTCGTCTATAACATCGCAATCCCTCTCTTTATCAAAAAATTTAATGAGAGCACTTTGTTTTTTTATTATTTCATTGACATCTATGTATTCAGCACCAAGTTCTTTTGCCAAG
Source organism: uncultured Methanosarcinales archaeon (assembly GCA_964405675.1). Lineage (GTDB taxonomy): Archaea > Nanobdellota > Nanobdellia > Woesearchaeales > DSVV01 > CAZBGG01. Next base: position 1,554 of record CAYOOQ010000105.1, read on the forward strand.
AGCTTTGCAGTTGTTGTTTTCCCCGTGCCAGGAGTTCCAGTCACAATTATAGACAGTTTTTTAGCTCCTAAAAGGTCCTGCTGTTTTTCCATATGATTGCCGGAGATTTTCTCAGGATTAACCTTAATATTTGGAGATGGGATGAAGGTCTGGCCCGGCTTGTAGATATCCTGGAATAGTTTTACATACACTTCCTGACCTATTGGGATGCCTGCCTGAATAAAAGCCCTTGCAAGGTCCATAGCCACGCCGTTTTTATCTTTGCTTGATTTAAACCTTAACAAGTTTTTAAGAGTAAGGTCACAGAGGAAATCATTATTTAGTCCCAGGACTGCAGGCTTTTTAGAAAGTCTCACTTTTGCCGTTTTTAAGTTTACTGTAAAGTCCTCCAGGAACCATATATTTTTTTTGTGCTCTTTAAAGCCATGCCTGTAGAGCTCGTGGGCGACAGATGCTCTGATTAGCTGCAAAGGAGGCAAGTTTTCATAATCAGGGCAGAAATCCTCAAATTCAGTATGAAAAAAGGGTTTAAGGGCATGTACTTTCCCAAGATATTTGCTTACCTTCTGCCTCGGACCCTTTTTGGTCCATTTATTTTTTACAAGATAAGCATAAGGATGACCCTTCACTTCTTTAGTTCTTATAAACATAATAGTTAGGCACTATGAAATGTTATTTAAATCTTTGGATTGATGGGCTTTTTAGGAAGGTTTAATGCTTAAAAATGTTTGGAAAGGGTTTGTGGGATGTAAATGAAGTGAATTTAGTAAATTTTAAATAAAATCTTATTTGTAAGTTAGTAAAAAGTTAAATGGTGATAATAAAATGAACAGGATTGAAACAGGAATCAAAGGTTTTGATGATTTGGTGGAAGGAGGATTCCCTGAAAAATCAGCAGTACTTCTTTTGGGAACATACGGAACAGGTAAATCGATATTTGGCCTTGAGTATATTTATAATGGTGCACTTAATCATGGTGATGTAGGAGTTTATATAAGCTTTGAGCAAACACCTGAAACCCTTAGAAACCAGGCAAAACAGATGGGATATGAAGA
>CAYOOQ010000105.1:2708-5047 GCA_964405675.1 uncultured Methanosarcinales archaeon
AAGGTCTCAGAATACGTTTCTGATGGCGTGGTGCAGTTGAATTTTGAATCCATGGGTGGAGACTATTCCCGATCATTGTTGGTTAGAAAAATGAGACTTACAATGAATGATGAGAACGTGGCACCTGTTGAACTCTCAAAGCAAGGAATTGTTGTGCATAGGGTTTGATCAATGAAAGATGAAAAAAAAGAAGTAATAAAATACAAAAGGAAGAAAGTTCCAGAATTCTTTTTACATCTTGTAGCTTACGGAGGTTTTAATGTGGGTGATGGTCTCATTTCATTATGGAATGACCTCCACATTTTTTTGCCGGTTGAAGGAATATATGTTCTGCAACAATCTCTAATTAATGAATATGGGAAGGACGCGATTGATTTATTATATTGGCTAGGTAAAATAAATGGAATGGCAGGAACAACCTCTCTAATTAAGAGGTACGGGCTTAAAGAAAACAATTTTGTTGACCTTTTGAACGGAGCTTCAATGGATGGCTGGGGAAAACTGGAATTAGATAAAATAATTTATCAAAATGGTAAACCTATAGAAGCACATATAATATGCAGAAATTCACTTCTCGGAGAAAAATACAAAGAATTAGGTCCAAAAAACAGAGCTGTAGACTATTTCATAAAAGGAGAACTAGCAGGAGGAGCACAACCATTATTTAATAAAAAAGTTTTTTCTGAAGAAAAAAGCTGCATAGGAAAAGGCAACGAATATTGTGAATTTATTATCAATTTTAAAGAAAGGGAAGACGAACCAAATTTAATAAAAGAACTAAATATCAACACTTCAACTCTATTAGAAAAATTAACAAAAATAACCCTTACTAGAAAAGGAAGGTTTAGTGTTTTTCAAAAGAAACACATTTCTTTTGGTAACGGCAAACTAAAATTTTATAATATAAATGGAATCCTTATGTTGTCTTATGTTTTTATGTTATTTTCTTATATTTTAAAAAAAAAAGATGAAGATACTTTCCAAAAAATAATGAATGAAAAAATTGAATCTGATTTAAACACAATAAAAAACAAAATTGATAAATCAAAAAATTATGCTGAAACCTTAGATTTACTAAACCTTTTTGGGCTAGGTGAATCACATATAGAGATCATGTCCAAAGATATTGTTCTAATAAAGAATAAAAACAACCCTTTCTCAAGTGACTACATTAGAGTATTTGGAAGACAATCAAATAGCGTTGATTACTACTTAGCCAACCTAATCAGAAGAGCTTTTGAAAAAAAATATAATCGCAAACTAGAAGTTGAGGAAATAACATGCGTGGCCAAAGGTGACAGGAATTGTACATTTAGACTAAGATTTATATGAGTCTTGAAATTTTGAGCACGTTGAATAAATCATAAAAAGCAACTGCTTTTTTGGAAGAATAGAAAACATCAATCTCTTCAGGATAGTAATCTTTTTTATGTCTCGCTAGTCCCTTGAAATTATAAATGCTATTTCCATAATCATAAAGTAATTGAAGACAAGGTACCAATCCAGGATTGTCAAATCCTGTCTTTTTAATATCTCTTAATGGAGAATAACCCAAAGTTGCTTTTTCATATCCTTGGTTTTTTAAGTCAAAAAGAATTTCGCTCACATTAAAATAATTTAACCCCTTAAATGCTTCAGCATCGTAAAAAGTTAGATTAATATTATATCCCTGAATAGAATTATGCCACCACAAGGGATCACATACTACGTAACCAATTAGTTTATTATCAATAAAGGAACCGTATTTTATAGTATAAGGCTCATTATTTTCCTCAGGCCTCACAAGAAAACAAATATTATTTTTTGTTCTCCTATCTTTTCTCCATTTGTCTTTTAAAGTATCAATCTGATTTTTAAGAACTTCTTCTTCATTATCATCAATCTTCTTTAAAGTTATCCCAAGTTTCTCTGCCTTGTTTCTATATTTTCTTATTAACTTTCTTTTGCCCTTTACATCCCATTTGGTTAAATCAAACCAAGATTCAATTCCAATCTGAGTAGCATAAAAATTGAATCCCTGATTCAACATATTTGCAACATCCCCAGTTATTTGAACGAAGGCAGTTTTTGGATTTTTGTATAAAAATTCACCTACCAATTTTTCCCGGTCAGAAACATCACATATTGGATTAGCAAGCACATAACTAGAACCATTTTTTTTCATATAAGATAAATATCCTATACCAGAAATGTCAAAATGTTCCATTCCTTTTTGCAAAGTAGAGTAAGACATACTATGATTACCATACTCTTTCAGGTAGTCTAACCTTTCTTCTAAACAAAAAGATTTATTCATTCTTATCATGGCAATATGAACTCTTTTATAAAATTTACTACTC
>CAYOOQ010000106.1:0-4985 GCA_964405675.1 uncultured Methanosarcinales archaeon
TGGTTATTTTGCGACAAACTCTGTTAAAAGAAAAGACTTAAAAATAATAATTCCTGGAAAATTTAAATGAACAGCCTTGTCCTGGAGTTAAGTAACGTTACAGTGAAGCTTGGTAAATTTGAGCTTAAAGGAATTGATCAAGATCTTAATTTTTTTCCTGGTTCTTTTTTTGCTCTTTCAACTACTTAGTTCCCCTTTTTCACATTATTTTTTAATTTTCAAAAACCAAAGATTTAATTATGAAAAGATTATTACTTTTTTCATGATAGTTTCACACGTCATAAATTCATCCCAGATAAAAAAAGAGGTAAGGGATAATCCTGGTTTTTTGCTTTCAAATAAGAAGGGAGGCTATTTTTCACTGGGTGCGAAAAAAAATTTCTCAAAATACAACGGCAGTTTCTTTTCTCCTGGCGGATTCGACCTTATCAAAACCATAGAATCCATACACCCAGAATCTGTTGAGGTAATCGAGCTTAAAAACCACATCTCATTCATAGAAAGGATAAATAATTACTCCTGCGAAAAATTTTATATGAACCACAGCAACATTGTTCTTTATGAGATTTCTGGATTTTCAGGAAATGTCTGCCTGTGGCTGGATTGCCGGAAGGCGTATGATTTTCATGATGTGGGCAGGATATATAGCATTTACAAAGAAGATGATATGCTTATAATAGAATACACCAAATTCAAGGATGAGAGTCTTTTGGATGAGGACTATAAGGTTTTTACCGCTTTAAGTGGGGTAGACTGTGACAGCTATGAGCTTGTGGAACAGTGGTTTCCTTTTGAATATGAATACGATAATAAGAGGGAAGAATCTTCCGGACCAAAATATATATACGATGCTTTAAAAATAAAAATAAGTAATAATGCTAGGATAACATTCGGGTTCTCCTGTGAAAAAGAAGAGGCAAAAAATCTTTCAAAAAAAGCCTTTGAAAACTTTGACCACTATGTTAGAACTTTAAATAACTACAATAAGAGAAAGTCCGGGGATAAGGCAATCAAGGAAGATGTTAGTTTTGCTTTTATTTGTGCGAAAGAATCATTAGATATGCTTTTGAATAAAGTGGATGGTACACAGGGCATATTTGCAGGCTTTCCGTGGTTCAACCAATTCTGGACAAGAGATGAGGCTATCTCCCTGTGCGGCCTGATTAAGGAAAATAAGTTGAGTGAAGCCAAGGATATTTTATTCCGTCAATTATCATGCATGCAGGAAGATGGTAGGATAAGCAACAGATTCCCTCACTCAGAACTGGCCAGTGCAGATGGTGTAGGTTGGGTATTCAAAAGGCTTTTTGACCTTATAAAAGAGCTTGGGAAAAAAAAGATGTTGAGCCACTATATGAGTAAGCAGGATATAATCTTCATAAAAAAGAAATTAAGGCTTAGTATCAACAATCTTCTTGAAAATCACACTCAAGACGGTCTAGCATTTAACGATGAAAAAGAAACCTGGATGGACACTGTTTATGAAGGTGATACCAGGAAGGGCTATAGGATAGAGATACAGGCTCTAAGACTTCTCATGTACAGGTTTATGCAGCATCTATGTGTTCTTAACAGTAAAAATGAAAAAAAGAGAATGTATGAAGAGCTTGAGGAAGTAACTTTACAGAAGGTTAGAGAAAATTTTCTAAAAGATTATCTTTATGACGGGCTGGATGATCCAACCATAAGACCAAATGTATTTTTGGCTTATTACATATATCCTGAGCTTCTAAGTAAAAAGGAATGGAAGGAGACATTCGACAAGACTATTGAAGCAATCTGGCTTGACTGGGGAGGTTTTGCAACCATTGATAAATGTAGTCATCTTTATTTCCCTGAGTACACTGGTGAAAATAACAGAAGCTATCATCGGGGTGATAGTTGGTACTTCGTGAACAATATTGCTGCAATCTGCTTGAGCAGGCTCGATAAAAGATATTATTCAGGGTATATAGAAAAAATAATTGAGGCTTCAGCAAAAGACATACTTCATAAAGGATTTGTCGGCCATGGAAGTGAACTCAGTTCTGCTTCTTTTCAGAAGGGTGAAGGCTGCCTGGCTCAGGCCTGGAGTGTTGCAACATTCATTGAACTTTGCGAAGAAGTTAAGAAGTTATGATTTCGTAAATATAAGCAATGAAGGCACCCAGATAGAAAAATATGTTTATTGAAAATAAAAGCAGGAAAATAAATGCTAGAACATATGACCCTTCTATGAATCTGTTATTTATCAGGTTTATGAAATAAAAGCTAATATCAATAAAGTAATTGAATATGTAATATGCAAAGTAGAAAACTGCTATCATTATTATGGCAAAATTTATTCTTTTCTTTAGTTCTTTTCTTCCCGAAATAAGATATATGATTAATCCTATAAATATTGAGATTAAGGCCACCGTTAGAGGTGCAAAAGAAGCATTCTGAATTAGTCCCTGTGTTTGTATATCCACCCCTATAAGTCTTTCATCACCTATTCTTGTAATACTATAAACTGGGTTTAATATGAAACAAGTAAAAGAAGCCAGAAAAACTGCCATAAATGTTTTTGACATATAGATTTTTCTTCTTTTAAAAATCTTATACCATATCATCGCTGGAATGAAGAGCAGCATGAGCAATGCTAAATGGTTCCCAACGTAATTATATGTTATTGAAAGGGATTGGATTATTCCGTCTGAATATATCATATCGTTTCCATATAATGAATTTTTTTCTTCGCTGAATAAATCACCCGGATTAAAAACCGGTTGATGGTTTGGCCCCAGCTCCTCGAAATAAAGACTGTTGTATATTCCAAATGTGTAGGGAATAAAAAAAGCACCCAAGTCCACAAGCAAATGAAGAACAAGCATTCCTGAAAATCCAAGAAGAATCCCTCTTCTTGTTTTTAATACCTTCATAAATTTTTCATAAAAAATTTCTCCAAAATTACCCATTCTGTAAATTATTGTGTGGGTGTCGAACTTATTATGGTGCTTAATCCAAACCATTGCATAAAAAAGTAGGCCTATGACAATAATAGGCGCGTCTATTGTCACCGCCAGCCATTCCATGGCAAAATTAAATATCGCGACAAAAAATATTATCAACAGAAAAAAAATAGTTAAAAACCGTTTTGAAATATTCTTTAATCCTCTTGGCGGCAGCCCTTCTTCATGTATTATATGCATTATGCTGGGCTTCTTTATTCTTATTTTTAATGTAGCATAAATGGCTATTGCAACAAGCATTATCATGCCTGCCACAAGTGTTGAATTAAGTATTGTTGCCTGGTTTTCCATTATGAAATTTAGCCACCTGTGTACACTGTACTGTGTTTGAACCTCCAATACATGGTGGCTTATGCTATTGCTCAGGTTAATAAAAACCTGATTTGGCCCCATTGGAAACTCCGGATTAATAGTAACTTTATCTGCAAGGCCCTCTATTGCATTAAACATTTCAGGCTTTATCGTTACCTGGTCTATATTTGTCAAATTAACAGAATTATCAGGATATGTGACATCAACAACTTTTGCATCAGGTGTTATTTTATCTGCGCTAAAAAGAGCCCCCCAATATGAAAAGCCCTTAAGTTTTATTTCATTAAGAGTTCCTGCCGCAAAACCTATAAGGTTTTTAAATGTCATCAGGAAAAATGAAATTATAAGAAGGCCATCCACAAGCTTTTTTTTAGTTCCAAAAAATATTTCGGTCAGGCTTGCCCTATATAATAAGTACCCTAAAGCAGTCCAGGAAAGTATTTTCTTGGCGTAGTCAAGGTCAGGGCTCAGAACCTGGGCAAAGTCAAGTACATTGAGAAGTATTATACCCACCAGTATAATCTCATCAATAAAATAGGCTAGCTTCCTTTTTATTTTCCCAAAATTCTCAAGCATACCATTATACTCTAAAGTCATGTATAAAAATTTTGTTATTAAAATGCGTAAATTTTGTATTTCCTCAAAGCATGAAAACGATTCTAGGTCTCATAATTCAATGCTTTCCAGACTTAAGAAACTATTTTTCAATAATTGTGGAAAGATAAGTCTATCATGTTTTCAACATAAACAATCCATAATATGTCTAATTAGAATATCATATTTAATTGTTTCATTCAAATCATTTAATGTAAACGTTTATTTTCTGACCACCATTAACTATAATTTTCCGGGTTTCATATAAGCTCTTTTATTATTTTGGCGGCAGTTCTTGAGGTAATATTATTGAAATCCTTTGAGCTATCAACCTCAACGATATCTCCACAGAATGGTTTTTTAATATATTTCAACCTCTGAATAAAGTAGATTAGCTCTCTTGTGGTAATTCCACCTGGCTCAGGGTGATTTGTTGCTGGGGCAAAACCCGGGTCAATGACATCAATATCGATTGAGACATAAAAATTATTAGCTTTTCTAAGGATAGACATTGCTTCATCACACACATTCTCGATACCATATGAATATACCTGTTGTGAGGTAAAATATTTTATTCCCTTTTCCTTCAAAAAATTAAGCTCTATTTCGTGTATATTCCTCAACCCCACTAAGATTAGATTTTCCGGTTTCAATTTATCTTCTTCAATTAGCTTTCTTAAAAAATCTTCATGGCTTGCAGTTCCTGTGTCATGCATAAGATCTGGATGTGCATCAAAAATAATCATACTGTTATCCTTGCTTTCTGAAGAAAAGGAAGAAAATCCCGGATAAGTTATTGAATGGTCACCACCTACTAGGATAAACCTGTCATTAATCCCACTTAAGTGCTCATATATATTGGAATGGCTCTCCCCTGAATTATCTGCCGGGCAATCCACCTCCTGAGTTTCATAAGGATTGTTTTCGAATTTTTCAGATAAATAAATCTCCTCAAGTTCTTTTAATATTTCATTTGGTGAACCTGCTGTCCCTTCAGTTTTTCCAAGACCTCCACCGCCAAAAGGCACTTTTATTATCTTCATATTAAGAGAGCCAAAAGAAAGCGTTAATAAATGTTTTTATTGTATC
>CAYOOQ010000107.1:0-4906 GCA_964405675.1 uncultured Methanosarcinales archaeon
AAAGAGGGTGAAATTGTTTTCAGTTAGGGGACAGCTTTTTTTATCGGATTTTGTAATCTCGAGTTTTATTTTCATAGCAATATTTCTGTCAATGGTCATGATATGGGAAGGGCATGGATTTGCTATAGAAAAGAAACATGAGCGCCAGGAGCTTGAATCATACAGCAGGTATGCTGTTGAGGCGTTGCTTGCAACCCCAGGTCAGCCGGATAACTGGCAGGAGCAAACTCAAATTACCATGGATACTGTGGATTCGCTTGGGCTGATGGCGGGTAGGTATGGTTATGTGGATTATCAAAAAGTTGTCAGCCTGATGAATAAAGGCGAAAATTATGCAGAAATTAAAAAGCTTATTGGAATGGATGCAGCAAGATACGAATTCCACCTTGAAGTTACTATATATAACAAAAACCACGCAGTGCTTAATGTGCTGGAGCTGGGTTATGAAGGGGAATGCAGTACTGAAACAAGGATAAAGAGATTTGCGCAGGGATATAACGGCTGGCTATATAAGCTCAGATTCAAGGGGTGCATTGCCGGATGAAAATGAATTTTGTTAAAAAAAATATGATGAAATCTAATCAGATGAGAGAAAATCTGGTGAAAATGAATCCTATAAAAACAAGCCTTATGAAAATAAATACGAATCAAATAAATTTGATGGAGAGAAAATCGACTGAAAAAAAAAGTTTAAAGAGAGGAATATTATTTTCAACAGATGCACTGATAGCCCTTTTTATACTTTTAAGCACTATAGGCGGGCTTTTTATTTTATTGAATATTGATGAGAATAATTTTTACAGGGATAAAGGGTTGCATGACATGGGGCATGATTCCCTGCAAATAATGAAATCACAGGGAATACTTAAAAATGCGCTTTATTATAATGAGACCAGAGAGCTTTCTTCTTTTATGTGGCAGCATTACCCTTACAATGTTTGCGGGTTAATAAAGCTACAGGATAAGTTCAGATCAACAAAGCATGTTGAGGTTAAAAGTGGCTGTGAGATTTCATCATCTGTTGACGGCATTACTATCAATATGCCCTTTATTTATGATTACAGGATACATAACGTGGAGATGATAATGTGGTACAAATGAAAAAAGCCATGGTGTACAGCATACTGACCATAATGCTATTAGGCACAATAACAGTTGGGGCCATAACATTTATGCAAAGAACAACCTCAATTGATGAGATCAAAAGCCAGGGATTCATTTCATCAAAATTTTTAAGATTACAATCAACAATAGCAACAGATTACATGGAAATGACGGGAGTGGATATTGAAAGGGTTTCGTCAGAAACAATGGAGTTAAACCATTCCTTCAGCTTATCAGAAGACGAACCCATGACACATTTTTTAATGAATGAGTACATATATTATATAGAAAATCATTATGCCAGCTCCCTTAATCTCAATTTATCCTTTAATCTGACTCCGGTGTTCAACATAATGCCAATGGATTATTCCATTGAAAGGACATATACAAATTACACAGCAAACCTGGGAGAAGGTATTGAAAGAATTGATGTTATAGGATATCTGAATGAAGATGAAGATTATATTAATGAGACAATAACACAATTTCACAACGGCTCAACCCATGTTACGATTAAGTTATATAATAATGAATCCAAAACCAACCAGTTGTATTGGTTTAATGGAAGCATTGACCTTTCAGGGGAAAACTTATTTTCAATAAGATTCAATTCCAGTGATAGAGGTACCTATAATGGAAATGGTGAAGAGGATACTGATGATGAAAATGGAGATGATAATGTTGATAAAGGGGAAGAAGGTGAGGATAAATTTTTAGAGTTTATTTTTGAGGCTGAAAATGATAATATAAAGATAAGATCCATCAACGGCCTTAATTCAACTATTAGCTTAAATTATGGGTTTAGCAGGGATAAAAGCAAAATTTATTTAAATACGGGCACTCACATTAATATGAAGACATACGATGAAAGGTTTGAGAAAACCGGTCCAATTGTTTTGATGTCCGGGTAAAAAAGAGGGGGGAATAGTTTAATGAGTGATGCACCACTTGAAAAGATAGAAACAGAAATAGACAGATTCTATAATCTAATGGCCAGAAAAGGCAAAGTTAAGCTTGATGAGGCCTGTAAAGAGCTTAATCTTGAAAAAAAGCACATCACAAAATATGTTGATGTTTTGACCAGATCAAAAAAAGTTATTGCAAAATACCCTTTCATAGGACAACCTTATTTCTACCTGGCAGAAGATGCTGATGCAAGTGCAGCTGTTATCAAGACTGAAAGTGATAAAAAGCCAGGGCAACAAATTTATGCGGAAGATAATAAAAACCAGCCTGATAAGACTAAAGAGACAGATAAAACTGTTAAGACTGATGAAATAAAAGAGGAAGCTAAAGATGCTAATAAAAAAACAAGTGAAAGTGATAAAAAAAATAATGAAGAAGCAAATAAAAACAATAAGAAAAATGATGAAGTTTCAAAAGAGGATTCACAGAAACACTGCACAAAATGCGGAAACCCACTTAAGCCAAATGCAAGGTTCTGTACTAAATGCGGCACAGAGGTGAAATCATGAAATGTCCTAATTGTCAAACTGAGCTAAGTGAAGATGATCTTTTTTGCCCAGGCTGTGGAACCCATTCACAGGTTGGTGGATTGGGTGAAACAAATAACAGAAAAAAGGAAGAAAAAAAGAGTAAAGAAAATAAAAGAGGTTTTTTGTTTTTAAAAAAAAAAGAGCCTGAAAATGATGAAAAAGGAAGTGGAGATAAAAAAGAAACAGGTAATGAGGCTGATGAAGGCAAAGCAAAAGTAGAGGGTGATGAATCTAATCAAAAAAGCACTGAAGCTGAAGAGACCAAATCAAAAAAAAACCACGAAGAGCATGAAAGAATAGAGTTCAATGAAAAAAAAGCTGATGCTGTGCACCAACATGTTCATAAAAATTCTGATGAAGATGGTCACGGACATAATGCTGAAGCTACAGGAAACAATATCAAGTATCCGGAAGATATTCTAAGCACCACTCCCCTTGGAAGGGCAAGTCTGCTGGGGGCTTTATTTGACCATTACAATGAGATGGGGGAAGTGATAGAAGGTATGCATTCTGATGCCAATGATTTATATGACAAAATGGATAAAAGGCTGTCAGACCTTAACAAAAAGCTTTTGAGCCTTGATAAAAAGATAGGCTATCTTGATAAGATTGAAAAAACAATTAATGAGCATGTTAATGCCACCGAAAGGAGGATTAAGCATCTTGAAAAATCTCAGCTTGAGGATAAAAAGATCAGCAAAAAGGCCTTTACAGAGGTTTTGCAGGTTAAAAAAGAGCTGAGGGAGATTGCAAAAAGCAATACGTATATTGCAAATAATGTGGACAAGGACCATCCAAGGATTATGGAGATGCAAAAGGAACTGAAAAGCCACAGCACTTCATTTAGGGCAGTATTAAGGGAGATTGAGAAGGTTAAAAAGAGTGCAGGGGATAAAGCAATGATAACTTCAGCTGTCAGGACAACTATTAAAGATGAGGCAAAAAAGTCAAAATTGGCAGTGGCTAAAATCTCCAATGAGAAAAAATCCAGCGGAAAAAAACCTGCGGCAGGGATTAAAAAATCAGTAAATGCTGAAGCTGAAAAGAATGATGGTAAGGCAGCAGGGAGTAAGACAACAGCAAAGAAAAAAACTTTAGAGAAAAAAACTGCAGCTGCTAAGAAGTCATCTGATGCTAAAAAAACAACGGCGAGTAAAAAAACGGCAACCAAAAAGAAAAAAGCAACTGCTAAGAAGTCATCTGATGTTAGAAGGAAGAAAGCCGTAGGGAAAAAGACAACTGATGCTAAGAAAGCAAATACTTCAAAGAAAGCAAATGCAGGAAAAACTTCTATTAAAAAGAAATCTCCAGCAAATAAAAAAACTGCAAAGAATAAAACTACTTCAAAGAAAAAAACAGTGAAAAAAAACATCAACAAGGAGAATGCAGGAAAGAAATCCAAGAGCAGCATTAAAAGTAACAGAAGCAAAGGCAGCAATAGCAGTAAAAAGGCGACTAAAAAATCAGCAGATTATAAGAAGGGAAGTAGCAGGGCTAAAAGCTCAGGTAAGAAAAAATAACGAACAGTAAAAATTTACTGGTATTAAAAGAGTTAGATAATAAATAAAATAATAAACATATAATAAAGGCATAAGATGGTAAAAGGAAGTGCAATTCACCCAATTGGCGGTAAGATACTTGAATCATATCTTGTTAAGGCAGATTATGTCACAGCAAATGTGACAATAACTGAGATATGGGGTGAGAATGTTCCTATTTATGATGTGCAGATGCCTCAAATCTCACAGCTTACGGATCTTCTTATAGTTGATATAATGAATGAGCTGTCAACGGAGACCAAAGTCACGAAAGAAGAGGTAACAAACCCTACAAAGGTGCAAAAGCTAAGGGATACTTTCTATAATAATGCGCTGGAAAAGATTAAAGAATACCTGCCTAATCTTGATAAGCAGAGCCAGAATGCTTTGGCAGGGATAATCGTGCAGACAATGTACGGGTTTGGAAAGATTGATATAATAATGTCAGACAATCTCCTTGAAGAGGTTTGCCTTAACAGGTCAGACCAGCCGGTTGCAATCTACCATAAGCATTATGGCTGGCTAAAAACGACTACATTCGTTGAAAATGAAGAGCAGATCTACAATTATGCGGCGATGATAGGAAGAAAAGTAGGTCGTGAGATCAACAATCTTAATCCCATAATGGATGCCCACCTTGTTTCAGGGGACAGGGTTGCTGCTACATTGTTTCCAATAAGTTCTTCAGGAAACAGCATAACCTTCAGGAGATTCTCAAGAAGCCCCTGGACAATAACCCATTTTGTAGACGAAAAATTCGGAGTTATG
>CAYOOQ010000108.1:0-4848 GCA_964405675.1 uncultured Methanosarcinales archaeon
ATGTTGCTGATGATGAGTCTGTATTTATTAATTTGAGAAATAGTGATGAAAGGTTTGAAAAAACTCTTGTTTATCCAGTTGATGAAAATGAGAGGGGTCATTTTACTGATCTTGAGCTTTTAAGAGGGGTTTTTGAATATGAACTTGACATTAAGCTTACATGGGAGAATTCACTTGTTGGTGGAACTAATCTTAACTGGACGCCTGATGTAAATAAATTATTAAACAATGATGAAGTAGTATTTTACGTTTATAGGACAAGCCCGGCGGTTCCGCCATCTTCAGCGGAAGAAATTTATGAGCTTTATGAGTATTCCCTTAATGAATCAGTTGATTATCCTCCGAGGTTAAGATGACTAAGTATAAATTATTTGCAATAAGTGTAATATTTTTGATATTGTGTTTTCCTATTTCATTAGCTGCCAGTATTGATCCTGATAGCATAAAAGTAACGGATGTTGATTCTGATTCAGCCACAATTTATTGGGAATCTGATGAAGAAACTGGAGATGCGTATGTTAAATATGGTGTTGATACTCAGGATGATTCAATTGTTCCCTATACAGGGGGTTTATCTGATGAGTTTTCTGTTGAGCTCTTGGGACTGAATCCGGGTCAGAGGTATTTTTATAGAGTTGGTGTCAGTGCTGGTCTTGGGCAATATGATGAGTCTTCTTACAGGGAATTTACAACATTACTTGAGCCCCCTGGTAGCCCGGGTGTTGATGAAATATCTTATGATTCTGCAAGATTTTATTGGAGCTCTGTTTCCGGAAGCAGGGATTATAAGGTTTTTTTGGATGATGAAAAGGTTGACGAGACCACTTCCACAAGTTATTTATTCGGAGGGCTTGATGAGGATACTGAGTATGATGCTTATGTGAAGGCAATAGACAGGGATGGCAGGGAATCGAGGGCTTCAGATACTGTTACTTTTTCTACAGGACTTGAGCCTATTTCATTTTCTTTTATTGAAGTTACTGGTTTAACAAATACTTCTGCAAAAATTTCTTTTGAAACCAACAGGGATGTTAAGGGTAAAGTGGATTATGGGAAAACATCGAGCCTTGGTACTATTGTTGAAGGTGATTCCGGGAAAGAACACAATATACTTATTGAAGGCCTTGAGCCGGATACTTCTTATTATTACAGGGTAATTGCAGGAGATGAATCGTCGGATCAGAGAGATTTCAGGACTGTTACTTCTGATGATGTTTTTGTTGAAATTTCAAATATTGATGTGACTAATATTGATGTTGATGAGGCTACTATTTCATGGAATACTAACATACCTGTTAAGAGTGAGTTGAGGTATGGAACAGGTGATGATCTGGAACACAAAGTTGAAATTGATGAGGAAACCACTGAGCATGAAGTAAAACTGGAAGATCTTCTTTCAACTACGGAGTATTACTTTAAGATTTTTGCAGGCGGTGAAGAAAGCAGTTATATGAATTTTGATACTGGTGAAAGCAAGGGTGATTTTTTATCGGTAGATAGGCTTCCGGGGATTACAAATAAAAATAAAGTTAATGTTTCGGGGACTTCTTCTGTCAATGCGAGAGTTTACATTTTTACCAATGATGATTCAAATGCTCAGGTGAGGGAGAGAATAGATGGGACTAATTTTAAGTTTCCTGTGAGATTAAGTTCTTCGGCTTCTTATGATGGTGAGCGTGGAAAAAATAAGATTACTGTCAAGTCATGGGATGTTAATGGAAAGATGGATGTTATTGAGGATTATATTGTTTATGATTCAAATCCTCCAGATCTTAGGTTGGCGGATCTGCCCAGTCTTACTTCCAATACAAGTGTTACAATCAGGGGTTCTTCTGAAGAAGGTGTTGATATTGAGTTTTTCCTGAATGATAGTTCAAGGTCCAGGATGAATGATTTTGAAGGGGGGGAATTTAATTATGATATGAGTCTTGGTGATACAGGTGTTTATGAAATTAAGGTTACTGCTGAAGATGAGGCGGGAAATGTTGCTGAGGTTATAAAAAATATTGAAGTTGACAGGGAAACGCCTGAGATTGAATTTGGCAATACATGGAAGCCTACTAATTTTAAGCTTTACAGGGTTTGGGGTGAGACTAAGCCAGGGGCTAAGGTTTCTGTTGTTAATTGGGGTAAGTACAGTGGTTGTGAGGATGCGGTGGCTGCTTTGGATTTTACGGATTGTGACCAGTTTTTAGACCAGCAAAAGGCTTCTTTCCAGGTTGACCCCGTTTCAGCAATTCTTGGTGTTGAGAGGGATACGAGGGCTGACAGTAGCGGGAAGTTTGAAGTTATTATTCCATTGATGATGGATAAGGATAATCCTCAAGCAGATAAACATACAAATAGGCTGCATATTGATGTTGAGGACAGGGCAGGAAATTCTCCTCCGACAATTACGGAGAGTGTTGATTTTATGCCTGGGTGTGATGATTGGGAAGTGGGGCATATAGAGAGTTATCCTTTTAATATTTATACGAGGGAATTGACTGCCGGGGATGTTACAGGAAGCGCTTTTTTCCCTGTTTATTACAGGGGTAGGGGAACTCCTACTGTTGAGAATGTTTATATTACTAAGTCTGATGCTGATAAGAGTGGTTTTCCTGTTGACCAGACTGTAGATACAGGAATAGACCTTATTGATCAGACACAGGAAAGCGGCAATGAGCTTATTGATGTTGGAAATCCTAAAGCTAGCCAGTATGATTCTTCTGAAGGGGCTTTTAATGTTTATGCTCCAGTTACTGTGGGCAGATATGCGGGTCCATTGGATAAATTGCCTGATGTATTGCATGGTTATCTTGCAGTTGAAATAACTTATAAGAATGAGCATGGTGAGGCAAATAGCTGCTCTGTTTACCCTACTGTCAGCTATGATATACATAAGCCTGAAAATGTTGCTAAATGGCTGTCTCCTGAGCAGATAAATGAAACGATTAAAGCGCTTGATCAGATGATCAATTTTACTGAGGATGCAATTGATGTGGCAAGGACTGCAAGTTATACCGGCCTTGTTGCCTGTGGCGCCATGATTGCTTACCAGTACGTCAAGGGTTTATTAGGTCCTTCTGATTCAGGATCTCAAGGGGAATGCTCCGAGGAAGACCAGCAGATGGAGATGGTTTACTATCTGTGTGACAGGGTTCTTTGCCCACCTGCCCCTCCTGACTGCACTGAATTTGAGCCGATTGGTAATTATGAAGTGGATGGTAAAGTTGTTGATAATGAGGATTACCGGGAACAGATGAGATATAATGTTGAATGGAGGGATGCTTACGACGATTACAGGGCACAAGGTGGTGCAAGGGATTGGGAAAGCTTTAAGGATAGAGGTATTGAAGAGGATTTTGAGGGTGAAGTAGATTTGCCTGAAGAAGAATATAGAAATGTTAATTATCCTGAGCACAGGACTTCAATAACAACTGCCAGTTCTTTTAGGGGTGAGAAGGAGCTTAATTCTTATGTTGAATTTATTGAAGTGGATTCTTCAGGGAGAGTGATGGGGGAAACGCCTCTTCAGCAGTTTGGTGATGAACAAGGTTCCAGGTATGAAATTTATGTTAATATGAATGACAGGATACAAAGCCAGGCCAGGAGGTGTGCAGGGGGTACTTTGGTTGTTTCAAGGCTTGAAGGGCAGGTTGGAAGCGGTGATCTCGGTTTGATTAAGGAAAGTGAAAGGGAAGAAGGATTTTCAGTTACTTGCCAGAGGGATAACATTGACCGGCTTTTGCATGATAGTGCTTATGGAAAAGATGGAGCTCCAGATACAAGCATGTTGGCTGGATGTTATGATGAATCCTGCCCGCAGTTTGATGGTACCAAGTGCCCTAAATGGTTTAGTTTTACCGATACAAGCGGTGGAGGAACTAAAGGTTATGCAAATATTAACCCTGCTGAAGGCCTTTGGTCTTCACTTAAGTGCGTATGCTTACCTGCGATACTTAAGCATCTTCAGAACTATATGCAAATAATGCAAGGGGCAAAAAAATGCCTTGAGCAGGCTTTGATTGGTGAAACTACTGCCGGCTTTTGTGAGAGGCTTCTTGCGCAGTTTATTTGTGATATTTTAATTGAAGTGTTTAAATTTATAATGAGCATGGATTATGATGGTGGGTCTGCCGGCGTGACTGATGGTACTGCAAGGGGTGCTATTTCAGATTATAAGGAAAATTCTGAGCGGGTGTCAGATAGGTTGTCTGACAGGTATTCTGGTGTTGCCAGCGAGAGGCTTGGTTTGTCCAGTGACCAGCTGGTACATAAGGCTTGCATGGTTGCTGTAACTCAGGATTGGTCAATGATGGAAGGCCTTTTTGATAATTTTATCGATGCTGTTGATGTTGAACCTACTGCCACAATAATGGCTGACAGCAGGCCCTATGGTTTTGATCCTTTTACTGGGAAGATGTCAGTTAATTACAATATTTATGTTGGTATTGTTCCTGGTGGAGATACAGATGTGAGGCTATTTTTAGAATGTGACCCTAATGCTCCTGAAGGTGAGTATTGTGGAACTGGGGCAGAGCCTATTGATATTACCAGCAGGATACCTGCTAGGCTTACTTTTGACAGTCCTCCCGTTAACACAAATGTGAACTTCCTTGATGAATCTGCCATATTCTGGTATAATAAGGCGGTTTTGCGGCTTGATTATAGTGTAGGGGGAGAGCAAAAAACAAAAACTCTTGAGCAGGAGATATGGAAAAAGGGTGATTTGGCTGCTTCATGCACTTTTGATATTACCAGTGGGATACAGTGCAGTGCTTATTCAGGGTTTTCAGACAGGAAGGGTGTCTTGGAATTATCACCTTTTGGAAGCGGCTCAAGGCTGACGCCTGAAGCACCTGGAAG
>CAYOOQ010000109.1:0-4763 GCA_964405675.1 uncultured Methanosarcinales archaeon
AAACTATTGCAGTTCCAAGCCTTGTGAACCTTGATTATGCTGATGTGAAGACCATAATGACTAATGGTGGCGTGGCTGCGATTGGTGTAGGTAGCTCAGATACAAACAACAGGGTTGAAGAGGCTGTGAAGGGCGCTTTGAGTAATCCTTTGCTGGATATAAATTATGAAGGTGCAACTGGTGCTCTTATCCACGTAGAAGGAGGCCCAGATCTTACACTTGAAGAGATTAATATGATTGGAGAGCTTGTGACTGAGTCAATGGATGCGGATGCTAACTGCATATGGGGAGCCCGTGTCAGTGATGATATGAAAGGCAAGCTGACAGTCATGACCATAATTACTGGTGTAAATTCCCCATGGATCCTTGGAAAACAGGAGAATACCGGCCAAAAAGAAGAAATGGAAGCCATGAGGGATGAGCTGGGAATTGAAATCATAAAATAATTTTCTTTTTGTCTCCCAACCACCCCAACACCGTGGAGACGGGGGCTCCAAAGCCCCTTTTTTTCTTTTTTTATGTGTTATAATAAGTAGATGTTTCTATTTTGTGGAATTATATAGCAGGGACACTTTAATCCTGTAATCTCAATACATTTTCCAATTGCTTACGCAGTTAATAAGAACTATATTGGTTTTTTTCAAAAACATATGTTCTGTATTCTAGTTATCTCCTTTTTTTGAACTTGGTTTGATAGCTCAGCCATTTAATTGTTAGTTTTAAGAATGCATCAACTTGAATTTTTAGGTAAGTAGTTATTGTATGATCCTATCGCTACTGAAGGATATTTGTTTTTTATGATGATGCCTTCTTGTGCTCTAGTTTTGAGATAAATTTGATTGCAAGATAGATGGCTGCGCATACTGCGAATATCTGGAGAATTTGGTGTAGCCAGGCATTTTCCTGTAGGAAAAAAGGAGAATATTCGTTTAGTGTTCGTGTGAGTATGATATAAAAAGTGATGTAACCTATTGCAATGTAGACTTTATTATACTCACCACTTTGATTTTTTGGAACATGGCTGTAAATTAATCCAATTATTGTGCTTGCCAGCACTAGAACTGCAATATACCAAAAATCACCTATTGTAAATCCCTGTTGCTGGGAAAAGGCAACCATTGCTATGCTTAATGCCAGGGCAATGCCAAGACTTGCTCCTCTTCCAAATTTTTTTGAAACTGTGGCATTTAAGACACTTCCAAAAATCAATAGATATATTATGAAATCTATTACAATGTTATTTCTTTCATAGTTCTCAATAAGGTTTATATCGTTTAATGCCCTGAAGAAATCATCTACTGGTGAACCCATGACCAGGGTTGGAACGAAAACCAGTAGCACCAGAGTTGTTGCCAGTGTTATTGTTATTAACGTTTTCTTATGCTGCATAGTTTTTAACTCGTTTTTATTATATAAAAAGGTTTTTATTGTCTTGAGGCAATTTATGAAGTTTGTTTATAATGGAACTGATATTTATACAACCAGCCTTTGCTGTTGACTCTTTAATAAGGAGGAGATTTTTGGATTGCTTGATCTTGTTTTGAAGTATGTTATTTGGTTTTTCTGTTGCTCTTGATTTCTATTGATTTTTCATTTTTAAAGCATTCTTCTGCGAAATTGAGCCTTTCTTTACTGTCTGCATAAATTGTCATCAATTTTTCCCCTTTTTTGACTTTGTCATATTTGTGGGCATGGAGATAAACTCCTGCTTTTTTGTCATGGGGGGCTCCTGCAAGCCTTGCTATCCTGTTGATGCCGTGATTGTCAACATGGAGCACAACTCCTTCTTTTTCTGCTGTTATATTTTTCTTATATTTTCCAAGCTCTATTTGCTCGGGGTGGGTTATTTTTGCTCCCTGTGCTTCAATAATTTCCATGAATTTCTCATATGCTTGTCCTGATTCTAGGATTTTTTTTGCTTTTCTCCACCCATGGCCTTTTTTAGCTTTGTTTACAAGCTCAAAGATCTGTCCGGCAAGCCTGATCGATTTGTTCTTAAGGTCAGTGGCAGCATTTTCTGAGTCTTGTAAAGTCCATAATACGTCTCTTGCTTCCAGAGAAGGCCCAATTCCGTTTCCTATTGGCTGACTTCCATCTGTTATAACTACTTTTATCTCCATTCCAATCTTTTTTCCGATGGTTGTGAATTTTTTCTGCAATAGTTTTGCCCTGTCCATGCAGTCGGTTTTGCATCCTTCTCCTACCGGTATGTCAATCAGGACGTGAGTTGCTGATACTGATTTCTTTTTAGCTAATATGCTTGCTAGCAATTGTCCAATTGGATCTAATGACATGGGGTGTTCTACTTTTATAATTTTGTCATCTGCAGGTGCAAGGTTCATGGAGCCTCCCCACATGATACATGCCCCAGCATCTTCAACAATTTTCTTCATTTTGCTTAGGGGATGGGATACATTACACATCACTTCTACAGTATCGGCTGTTCCTGCGGCGCTGGTTATTGAGCGGGAGCTGGTTTTTGGCATTACCAGCCCTGCAGCTGCAATTATTGGAACAACAATCATTGTGGTTCTGTTTCCGGCTACCCCTCCTATGCAGTGCTTGTCCAGGATTATTTTGTTTTTTAGCTTGAGGGTCTCTCCCGATTTGATTATGCAGTTTGTAAGGTGTACAATTTCATTGTCCGTTAGCTCATTGATATATGTAGAGGATACAAAATATGTCAACTCAATTTCACTTAGTCTTCCATTTACTATATCATCCACTATTTGTTTCATTTCATTGTAGTTGAGCTCTTTTCCCCTTAGTTTTTTTTTAATGTGCTGGATTGATTTTGGCTTTTGCTCTATTTTAATATTTACCAGGTCTTCGTCTTTTGCGGTAATATTTTTATGAACTTCTTTAAACAGGCCAATTTGTCCGGGAAGAATAATTTCCTTTGTGTCAGTTATGTCCAGTATGGCAGTTACTTCTTTTCTTCCTTTTTTTATTCTTATCCTGTCTGCAAAATGCAGGTCGTATTTTTTTGCATCAAGATTGCTCATCAATGCAACCATTGGATTTCCTGTGCTTATTGGTAAATTTTTTACTCTTAGTTTCATCCATCATCCCTCCTAGTTGACTATTATGTTTTTTTGATTTGGATTATGTTATTTTTTGCCTGTTTAGTATTTTTTTGAATGAGAAATTGATTTCATATACTGCGTTTTTCGCTCTTAAAATAGAATTGGTTAAAATAAATAAAAAAAATTTTTTGCTGGCCTCTTTTTTCATGCAATTTTTAGCAATCTAAGAGTATTTAAATTTTTAGGTTGAGTGGACCTGGTTTGAGTAACTCCGGGATATTTTTCCTCTTTTATTCTTGAATTTGACCATAGCTTTTTCAAGTTTCATTGGGCCGATTATTTCAAGCTTAGAGTAAATCTGGTAGGTTATTATCCTTTCTTCGAAGGCCTCCAGCACAGGTATATTCCACTTCACGATCGTGCCTTTTTTCCCGTGGTTCATTACTTTTGATGGCTGCATTGTTCCAACAGTTTTGTTGGTTTCCATTTGAGCTATCTTGGAAACAGTGTCTACAACTGTAATATTTTCTTGTGGTTTTGCAGTCCTGTTTTTTACGTGTAAAAGTATTTTTATCCTTGAGGTTTCACCTTCGTGTCCAGGTATTTTTTTTGTTTCTTTTTTGATTACCACTGGGGATCTTTCATAATAGTAGATGACCATTCCTATTATCAGTAAAAGGATGATTATGAAGAATGGCCTGTAGTTTGTGGTGGAGTGGATTTGTTTTGTTTCTCCAGGCTCCAGGCTCAAGCTCCATTGGAGGTACCTGTAGCCATCTATCCTTTCAATGGTGTAATCAGGATTTGTTGACGTGAAAATCGAGCCAAGAAGGGAGGACGGGCTGGTTATATTCTCATGGGCGACGATGTTTCCGCTGTTTGAAAGGGTTATTGTCTCACTGCTTTTCAAGAATGATTTTTCCGTATCCCTTTGGGTGTCTACTTCAGTATATCCTTTTATTTTCAATTCTTTGGTTACAGTCTTGTAAGTCCTGTTTTTTGAAGGTATACTTTTTTCTATCGTTATAATATCAGTTTTTGGTGGTGTTGAATGAGGATAATCAAAAGTTATTGTTCTTTCCTCCTGTCCATTTGGACCTATAGGTATTTTTATTTCCTGATTGTTTTCCGGGAATTTCTCGCTTTTTACATTCAGTATATAGTCAGATATGTTGAGATAGTTTTGGTTCGAGAGTATGAAATGTATGTCAAGTGGTTCTGTAGGCACTATTTCTTCCGGCATATTTATATTAACATTTACAACTGGTACGTATTCTCTTTGCGCGGTTATTGATCTTAAATATACCTGGAGCCTTCCTTCAAATCTTTCTTCTGAAGATTCTATTGTATAGGGTATGTCGTACCTTTTAGGGAGCATTCTGCTATCCACGGGCATTATTCTTATTTCCGTATATAATGTTTCTCCCGGTTGAACGCTTCTCTTAGTTATAATTGGGTTTGTTATAATGCTCCACCCACTTTTAGAGGGAAAACTATATTCTATCATTTCAGTTTCATCCCCCTCATTTTTAACTGAAAGGGTAAAAGTGGCTTCCTCGCCAAAGAAAACACGATTTTCGTGTGTTTCAAGTTCTGTTGTAATTTCCCCATAACACAGCTGTGCTGCAAACAAAATTAGTATTAATACCGGAATAAATTTTAGCTTCATCATAACCCCCCTTATTTTATGTTATTTGATTTTATTGAATTTAAATAATTTTCGGTAATTTTTTTCTT
>CAYOOQ010000110.1:0-4695 GCA_964405675.1 uncultured Methanosarcinales archaeon
AGCGCAAGAGCAAAAGAGATGAAAGCAGAAAAACCCCATTACTTTGGCTAAACCGGAATTTTTTTATACAACTTTTTTCATATTGCCTTTTTATGGTTGACAAGATGACTGAATATAAAAAATATATTTGCCAAAAATGCAACTATAGGTTCAGGTTTAAACATGGTACAACGAAAGCCCTGCGATGCCCCTACTGTGCAAACACCCAGGTTGCACAAGACAGATTTGACCTAAACAGGCTTGTTGAATCCCTCTAACCAAAACTTTTTATAGTTGTTATAAAGGGCAAATTTTATGCTTCAAAAAAAAAGGCTTAAAAAATTTTATAAGCCCTGCCTAATGAAAATTGGATTTTGGATTCTCTTCTTTTCCATAATCAACTTAATTTTTGCATATGCAAAAAACATTAATGCAATACCCTGCAAAATTCTTGAAAACGAAAAATTGGTGTGGGGATTATGTGCCTTAGACCCTACAGTTACAGAAAAAACATTGTATTTTGGTGCTGGCTGGCTTGATTCCATCTATCTAAACATCATATGGCCCTTATTATTCTTCGGAATAGTCGCATTTCTCTTGCCTTACACTTTGGCCTGTTCAGTAATTGCAATGTGGCATAAATATATCAAAAAAGATAGTTCTTGGTAAAATCTAATCAATAATTTTATAAAGCTAGATTTAATTCAATAAACCAATGGAACCAAAAACAGGAGATTACGTGAAATTAGAGACCGAAGAGCTAACCTATGAAGGCATACTAATGCCAAGACCTGAAATACTTGAAAAAGACATCCTTATTCTTAAGCTTGAAAGTGGTTACAATATAGGAATAGAAGAAAACAAAATAAAAAAGATTGAAAAAATAAAAGATTACGAACCCAGAAAAAAAGAAAAAAAGAAAAAAGAAAAAAATAAGGAACTTCCTACTGTAAGCGTTTTATCTTTTGGGGGAACTATTTCTTCTAAAATAGATTACAGAACAGGCGGAACTTATGCAGACTACACCGCAGAAGACTTCATTGAGATGATTCCTGAAATCTCACAAACAGCAAATATCAATGCCAAAAAAGTCATGGCCAAAATGAGTGAAGATTTCAATCCTGATGACTGGACCTTTATGGCTGAAAAAATAAAAGAAGAGATTGAAAAGGGTGTTGACGGAGTTGTCGTTACACAAGGAACTGACACCCTCCATTACTCATCAGCAGCCATTAGTTTCATGCTGCAGGACCTTCCGGTGCCAGTAGTTTTCACAGCTTCACAAAGGAGCATAGACAGGGGTTCAAGCGATGCATTCATGAACCTGCTTTGCGCAGTAAGTACAGCCGCAAGTTTTGATGGAGCAGAGGTTCTGACCTGCCTGCACGGAACAAGTAACGATGACTACTGCTTGTTAATAAGGGGCAGCAAAGTAAGAAAAATGCATACATCCAGAAGAGATGCTTTCAGGCCAATAAACAACACACCCTTGGCAAAAATATATTCTAATGGTATAATCGAAAAATTAGATAAAAAATACAAAAAAAGAAACAAAAAATCAAAAATTAGATGCAAAAGCGATTTCTGTCAAGAGACAGGACTTCTTTATGTTTATCCTGGCTTTGACCCAAAAGTCATAGACTACTACATAGATAATGGATATAAAGGGATAGTAATAGGGGCAACCGCCTTGGGACATGTCAATTCACAAGGTAAAAAGGATGTTTTACCCTACATAGAAAAAGCAATCAATAAAGGAATAATGATTGTAATAGCATCGCAGACATTGTACGGGTCAACCCACAGGTACGTTTATTCTAATTTAAGGAAACTTTCAGTCCAGTTAGGATGTGATTTCGCAAAAGATTGCCTCCCCGAGGTAGCTTATGTAAAGCTGGGTTGGGTTTTATCAAATACAAAAAACATTGATGAAGCAAAAAAACTATTCAATGAAAATATTGCAGGAGAATTCAGTGAAAAAAGCAAATATGAAAGCTTTCTTTATTGAACCGGCAAAAGAAAATTCTATAGACAAAGCAAAAATCCAGAATTACACAAATCATGAACAAGTAAAAAAACAGATCATATTCAAACACTTCCTGTGTCTCCAATCTCAATAAATCCTAAATTATCCGAAATAATTCAAAACTTTATCATTAACACTACTATTCTTTTCCCAACACTTCTTTTGCTTAGAAATAATCTTCTCCAGTCTTGGCTTAATAGAATCAAACTCCTTAAAAAAAGCCTTTATGAATTCGGCATTTTCTTCATCACCTTCAGAAAGACTAACCAAATCCGAGTGCTTTACTAAAACCATCAAGCGTTTATATAAATCAAAGCAATTGGCCCTGTCTTCTTCAGAAAAAAAACTATTCTCATACAAGGAAATTGCAGTTGTATCCGGCTGAACAACAGAATCTAATATCTCTAAATATTTGCATATTTTTTCAAGTATCTTCTTCTTAAGAACTATCAAAACCAAATCATTCTCATCAAAACAGCTTATTTCAAGATAATTACTTATATCATTAAATTCAGGAAGATCAAACTTTTTTTTCAATTCTTCATAAGCTTTCACATCATTTGACTCAACCATCGGAAAACTTCGAAAAAACATTTTTAATTTAAACTTTTCGAAACTCAAGAGCAAAAAGACAACAATGTTGAAAAGGCAAAACAAAAACATTTTAAATAAAATATTTTATCTTTATTATTGTCTATATGGGGGTAAATATACATGGAAAGTAAGCTTAAAGTTAAACTTCTGAATTATACGCCTGCACCAGCCAACCTGGTTGCAAGAGCAGCAAGGCTTTGTTATTCAGCTTCGGAAATTGATGATCTTGTAAAGCAAATGACGGATGAAAAATGCGAAAAACTGCTGAAAAAACTTCTTGAAATGGGTCATGAAAGCCCCATAGAACACGCGTCATTTACATTTGCAATAGAAGGGATCAGTCGCGCCTGCACTCATCAATTAGTAAGGCACAGGATAGCCTCCTACTCACAACAAAGCCAGCGATATGTTGATAGCTCAGATTACTCCTATGTCATACCACCCACCATCAAAAAAGATGAAAAAATGAGAGAAAGGTATGAAGAAATAATGAAAAATATAGGGGAATTTTATGACGAGCTAAAAGAATTAGTCCCTAAAGAAGATGCAAGATTTGTACTCCCCAACGGATGTGAAACCAAAATAATTGTAACAATGAACGCCAGGAGCCTTGGTAATTTTTTCAGGCACAGGACCTGCATAAGAGCACAGTGGGAAATAAGGGATCTCGCCCAGGAAATGCTGAAAATTTGCAGGGAAACCTCACCCATATTATTTGAAAACATGGGGCCTGTTTGTGTTTCAGAAAAGATTTGTCCCGAAGGTACTATGAGCTGTGGATATTGGAAAAAATTTGATGGAGCACTCATAAAATATAAGGGAAATTTACTAACAAGAGAGGATTTTAAAAATGCTTAAACAAAATGACAAGAAAGTATTTGATATAATTGAAGATGAAAAGATAAGACAAAAAGATGAGCTTAATATGATTCCAAGCGAAAATTACTGCAGCAAAAGCTGTCTTGAAGCACTGGGAAGCATATTGAACAATAAGTACGCTGAAGGATATCCAAGAAAAAGATATTATCAAGGGAATCAATACGTTGACTCTATAGAAGAGCTCGCAATAGAAAGAGCAAAAAAGCTATTTAATGCAGAACATGCAAACGTCCAGCCAAATTCCGGCAGTCCCGCAAACATGGCTGTTTATTTCGCCCTTCTTGAACCAGGAGACACAATAATGGCAATGGACCTTGACCATGGCGGCCACCTAACCCACGGAAGCCCTGTAAATTTTTCAGGAAAACTATTCAACTTCGTCCACTTTGGAGTCGAAAAAGACGGTTTCATTGACATGGAAAAAGTAAGAGACCTGGCCCTGGAAAAAAAACCAAAAATGATAGTTTCCGGGTTTACCGCATACCCTGGTAAAATCGACTTTCAAAAATTTCATGAAATCGCAAAAGAAGTTAGTGCCTACAGCATGGCAGACATAAGCCATATTGCAGGACTTATAGCAGGAGGAGCACATCCAAGCCCTTTACCTTTTACAGACGTTGTGACCACCACAACCCACAAAACACTAAGGGGACCAAGAAGCGCAATTATTCTTTGTAAAGAAAAATACGCCAAACAGATAGACAAAGCAGTATTCCCGGGAATGCAAGGGGGGCCGCATGAGCACGTGATTGCTGCAAAAGCAGTAGCGTTCAAAGAAGCAATGCAGCCAGATTTCAAAGATTATGCTAAAAAAGTTGTAAAAAACGCAGAAATACTGGCAGAAGTTCTAACAGAAAACGGCATCGCTCTGGTAAGCAAAGGAACCGAAACCCATCTAATCCTGATTGACCTGATTAATACTAAATTCATAGGTGAAAAAGGCCTTGGTAAAAAATATGCCTTGGCACTTGAAGAAGCAGGCATAATAACAAACGCAAATACAATACCTTTCGAGCCCTCAACACCTTTTAAGCCATCCGGAATAAGACTGGGAACACCCACCTTAACAAGCAGAGGTTTTGGAGAAAAAGAAATCAGGAAAGTCGGTGAATGGATAACTATGGTCTTAAAGAACCCTGACGACACGGGACTAAAGAGCAACATAAAAAGAGACATAAAAGAATTGTGTGAAGAATTTGATTTTTAAAAAAAAATAA
>CAYOOQ010000111.1:0-4533 GCA_964405675.1 uncultured Methanosarcinales archaeon
CATTTGAAAAAGTCAATCAAATAATATAACTGACTATATTAACCTCATATAAAAACGATAATTTAATAAAATCTCTCTTCTCTGTTTTTAAATCATGAAAAAAAAATACCCTGAAAACACCGCGGGGAGTGTTATGGTAACTGATTTCTTCCAGGCTACCCCTGATCAGACTTTTAGACAAGTAATAAAAAAGTTGTCAGAAAAAAAAAGTTATGAATTCATGGATTATGGCTATATCTTGAATAAAAAAGGAGGGTTAATGGGGGCTTTTTCCATAGGTGATCTCTTCAGGCATTCTCAAAACACCCACATAAAAAAAATTATGCAAAAAAAGACGGTTTCTGTTTCCCCTCAATCAAGTGATGAGTCGGCAGCCCATACTGCTGTTAGGTATGGATTAAAAGCTTTGCCTGTCGTGGAAAAAGGCAGGATGATTGGTGTAATTCCACCCAAAAAAATACTACATATAATTCACAAATCCAGCCAGGAGGATTTTTTACACATGGCAGGGATTCATAAGTCTCATCTTGAATATGAAGACACCACAAAAGTCCCAGTTTATGTTTCCGTATGGCATAGGGCACCCTGGCTTCTGATAGGCCTTTTTGGTATAATGGTTGCAGCAGGTTTCATTAACATGTTTGAAACCGCATTAGAAGAATATATTATACTTGCTTTTTTTATCCCTGCAATCGTTTACCTTGCTGATGCATTGGGCTCCCAGCACGTAACACTTTGTGTAAGGGATCTTGCATCCCACGGTAGCAATCTCAACAAAGTAAAATATTTCTTAAAACAGACCAGTATAGCCTTTTTTTTAGGTATCATAATTAGTGTCGCAACATTCATAGTAATTCTGTTATTCTGGAACGAGCCATTCATAGGTTTTGTTATCTCGTTTGCACTCTTTTTATCAGCTATGATAACCAATCTGACATCACTTTTAACAACACTAATCATTGACAAGCTTGGTAAAGACCCTGCGTATGGAAGTGGTCCATTTGCAACCGTCTTATCTGATGTAACTTCTATCGTTGTTTATTTGTTTGTTGCAACGTTACTTTTATTTTAAAAACTCTTATATAAATCAAAAAAACATGGAACATTCCATCTTTTAAACCGTAAATATTAAATACTGCCCCTTCAATAATTTTTTTGAGTTAAAAAAAATAAAAATAAAAAAATAAAAATGGCGTATTGGATAACAGCAATTGGTGTGGCAGGCGTAATCATCCTTGGGGTTAATTTTGTTCTTGAAGCCTCCGACAAACTAGGGAAAGATCACTATACTTTTGTTGTGCTTCATCTGATTGCATCCGTTCTGTTACTTATTTATTCTTCTCTCGAAAAGATTCCTTTGTTCATAATACTAAACTCAATGCTTATCCTTGTGGGTCTATTGCAATTGGTGAAAACCCACAAATCCCTCAATAAGGCACATGAAACCCAGTAACTCAATAATTACCGTATAGCTTTCTACCATCCTCTGTCGCTTTTGAAAAATTGTTTCTCCTGGTTACTTCATACACCTTATTCAAAAATTTCTTATGCTTCTTTAATTGCTCTGCCGTTTTCGTCATTTCATCCTGTATGGAATAATTTTTCCTTACGTTTCTACCTATCTCTGTTATTACAGGAGTTACATAACGCAAATGCTCCTCAAGCTTTTCAACATCCGCCTGCTGCAGTTTTAAAAGATGGTCAACTGCATAGGATACTCTCCAGTAATCCCCAAGCTCATTCAACTCAAGGTTTCTTATGTGCTTTTTTTTGGAGCTTATGATGCAATCGTTTGTTGCTTCGTAATAATTCCTGTATGCCCTAAGATAATTCTTAAAAGATTCCGCTCTCTCTTTTGATGTTTTTGCTTTCTTATTGAATTCTTCCTTGTATTTCTCCAATTCTTTGCCATAAAATTCCCTTTGGGAGAGGGCTTCATCGAACCTTTCTTCATACTCATACACTTCTTCAGTAATCTTAATGGCGTATTCTTCAATCATATATTTGCTTTTATCCATCTTTTCGGAAAATTCATCAAGCTCATCCACCAGTTTCTCAAGCTTTTCCGTTTGTCTGTGGGTTAATTCAGAAGGGTCTATGAAATTATTGCCGGAAGGGTTTCTAACTAGGTTGATTATTGTTTTAACTTTCTCCCTGAAATCCATGAGATACATATTTGTTGATAATTCCAACGATCTATAATCACTTGCCAGCTTTTTCATTTCTTTTTTTGTCCTTTTGTTATCCAATTCGTATAATTCTTTGTTCCCTTTATATTCAGCTGTTCTTCCACTGGTACTTTTGACCAAATCTGAAATATCCCCCGTTCTTTCATAATCTTTTTTCCTCATGCTAACCACCCCTGATTGATATAATAGGTAGTGGTTCTTCTTAATAGCAATTAGTGAAGAATTTCCGCAATTCCAAACACCTCTTAAGAAAGTATTTCATCTCTTATGCAATTTCTTCAGTTAACAAATAAAAAAACAAATTTTTTTCACAAAACATAAAAATATAATGCCTTTTCACTGCACTATGACGTCTTTAATAACCTGCCTCTCCACCGGCAAAGGAACCTGGCTGAAAGTTATGGATACAATCAGAATCAATAACTGGGACAATATTTTTTTGATCACAAATGAATTTGGCAAGGAAAAATTCAGGTCCCAAAAGCCTTCTGAATTCATTTTAACTGATAGTGCTAGTGATGTTAAAATATTAAAAGACCAGATTAAAGAAAATCTAAGAGGTAAGATTAAAGACTTTGAAGTTGCCGTGAACATTGATTCAGGGAGTGGAAAAGAGCACATGGCCCTCATAAGCGCATTGATACAGCTTGGTTTATCCATAAGATTTGTGACGGTTGAAAACAACCAACTAATAGAAATAACTCCTTACACCAACTAGTGCTATTAACTATTTTCTGCTTCTATAAACCCAGAAGCCGCTTTTTTTCCCCAGAACATCAACATTCCCAAAAATATTTTCCATCTTCTTGCTAAGGGTTTCTCCCCCCTTGTTTTTCCTGGCAACTATCTGCAACGTTCCCTTCACTTTAAGATGTTCATAAGAATTTTCTATCATGGACTCACAAACATTTCTTCCCGCCACCTGCGGGGGATTAAGCAATATTGCATCAAAATCACAAGGTAATTTCTCAAGCATATCGCCTGCTTTAGCGGTGGCATTACTCACTTTATTTATCTTTATGTTTTCCCTTGCAAGTCTTATGGCCCTCTTATTGACATCACTCATCCATACTTCTGCACCGGGATAAGCTTTTGCAATGGCAATTCCCACAATCCCATATCCCGACCCTAGATCCAGGATCTTCTCACTATTTTCAATCTTGCAATAATTTAAGAGGGCTTCTGTTCCCTTATCAAGCCTTCCTATGGAAAAAACACCTGAAGCGGTTTTCAGCTTCAGGTCATTTCCAAAGACATTGACATTTAATTCCTTGACTTTTTCATCACATAACGGTTGTTCACTGTAGTAATGTTCTGCCATCCTACATAATGCCATAAAGCCCATATAAGAACCTGTTGGCAGCCATCACCATCTCATTACCTTCCCCTTGTATTATGGCGCAATTACCTGAGATTTCAACCTTTGCCCCTGGCTCCCTCTTAAGGTAAATAACAGGAGTATCCGTATCGTCGCATGTTAAGACTGAAGTGTTTGTTTCCTGGCAATCAGGATGCTCTACAGTGCAGGCCGCTTCAAAATCCTTTCCGAAATGAGTCCTGAAATTTGTTGCAACCTCTGCCATTGACATTGTCACGAATTTATCATGATTTTCATCCCTGGGATCAAAAGTTATATAGTAAAAATCTGCTGCATCCCTGAACCCTGCAAAATTGCCACTTACAGGGATTCCTTCCAGTTCCCTCGGGCCATTTCTAAGTGAGATTATCATCTCATTATTATCCCTATATCCTTTCGTATACCAAGTACCATCCACCTCAGTAAATTCAAACCCGTTGTACATATAATGGGAATCTCCCGTGGAATGCTGGTCTAAAATATCTGGAAGAAATATAAGCCCCAGAAACAGCAAAGCAATAGCTGCCCCGAATATGGCCAAAAACAGAACCCCTTTTTTCTCGCTTTTCTTCTTCTCTTCAATCTCTTCTTTAGTAAGGTCTCTTTTAGCGGGACAGCTTTTCTTCCCTTCTTCCAACTTTTCTTTAACTTCATCCATTTTTATTTTTCACCTTTTACATTATGCCCGTTAACCCGTAAATCAGCCTGTCTTTAACCCTGTAGATTGAATGGCCTGAACTTCCTTTCAGCATTATGCAATTATCCTCATAAACTATCTCTTCATCTTCAGATGTTTCAATTTTTATTACCGGCATCTGCTGTGTAGCATTACCACAATCAAAAACAGGAAAAGCGCTGTAATCACCAATATTCTGCGTTACTCCTGAACCTATATTCTTCCCCATATTTTCCCCCAACACTCTCTCCAGTTGAAGTCTCGTGGATTCAACAAACTCCACATTCTCATCCTCCGGATTAAAAGCAATA
>CAYOOQ010000112.1:0-4512 GCA_964405675.1 uncultured Methanosarcinales archaeon
GTTTTTTAACTATAAAAATGTTACTAAAATTTTTCACATAAACATATGTTAAAAGAAAAGACTTAAAAATAATAATTTCTGAAAAATTTAAATGAGCAATCTTGTCCTGGAGTTAAGTAACGTTACAGTGAAGCTTGGTAAATTTGAGCTTAAGGGAATTGACCAAGATCTTCATCCAGGAGATATATTTGGTGTTATTGGCCGTTCCGGAGCTGGAAAATCAACCTTCATAAAAGGTTTGGTTGGGCACGCGAAGATAAAATCCGGGAATATAGCCATTAAAAAAAATGGGAAAAAGAAAAATCTCCTTGATTATCTGGGCTACTCCCCCCAGGAGAATTCCATGTATTCTTACTTGACATTTGACGAAAACATGAATGTTTTTGCAAAACTATATGGAATCAACAAAAAGGTTCTTGTTGAGAGAAAAAAAACTATACTTAAAAGACTGGACTTAAGCAGGGAAAAAAACAAACGAATCCGGCAGATGTCAGGTGGTATGAGAAAAAGAGCTGATCTTGCAATATGCCTTATCCACAACCCTGACATATTGGTACTGGATGAGCCTTTTACGGGGCTGGATATATCTCTTCAGGAATTCATCTGGAATTTTTTGTTGTATCTTTCAAGGGAAGGTAAGATCATTATAATATCCAGTCATAATCTGACTGATCTCATTAATAATTGTACAAAGCTTGGTCTTATTCATGATGGTCGGTTTTACAGTTCTAAACAACTGGAAAAAAGACTGATGACTTGCGGGATGATGAAAATGGAGGATTATTTGAAGAAAATATTTGATGAAAATATAAACAAGTAAAAATGGGAAAGATTATACCTTTAACTAATGCTACTCTCAAAAGTTTTATAAGGAATAAAAAATCAATTCTTTTGCTTATAATAGCCCCCTTGCTGTTGATTGGGGCCATATTCTTGTCTTTTAATCCTGAGGGATTGAACAGAGTCCCCGTAGGTGTCATAGATAATGCGGAATCATTAGATGTGATGGCTCATAAAAATACATTCTTTTCTTACCTTGAGCTTAATGATTTTGATAGCCTTGGAACATGTCTGGAAGAGCTAAAAAATTATCGGCAATATGCATGTATTGATATAGAAGAAGAAGACAAGGTAATCTTGAATATACATTATGATAACACCAAAGAACCTGTAATATGGGAAATCCTTGAGCGTATCAAGGGCACGATTGAATTGATGAAAAGAGAACAATCTAAAGAATCTCTTGAATCAATCTTTGAAGAAATATATTCTACCGATGAACACTTGGATGATTATAAGCAAAGTCTTGATACAATTGATAAAGATTTAAGGGATTATATAGGTGAATTGGGTGAGGTACAGGATAAAGTCAGGAATGCAAAAATAGAACTCTCAGAGGTTCTTGACCAGATGGATTCAGATGTTGACAACCTCAGGTTAAATTTGATGCACATAGAATCAAGAAAGAACAATCTTCTGAGAAGGACAGAAATAAATCTTGAAAGGCTTGAGTCATATGCCAGCAGTACAGAAGGTATGGAGCATATAATAAGAAATGAAATTAACACCATCAGAAACACGATAGATGACTATGATTCCCGTGCCAATCAAGAAATCGCTGAGGCGAATATGAAGCTTGATGAATATGAACAGAAAAGTGCTCTCGGCAGAGGATATACTGATGACATGCAGGAAGAAATAAGGAACATACAGCTCATGCAGATAAGCCTTGGCAGGTATGAATACAGGATAATGGATATTAAAAATGATGTGGAGCAGATGCAATCTATTCTTACAGATCTTAGAGAATTAAGTGTTGACGAAATTCTATCTCCTGTTATTATGGATGGTGAACCAACATATATTCCTGATGTAGACATGATATTCCCCTATGATTCAGGAGGAAGCGGGGAAGAGCAGATTGAACAGGTCATGAAAGGTCTTAATATGATAAGCCTTCAGACAATATTCCCAACAGTCTTATTCCTTATAACTCTCTTTTTGTCACTGCTTATATCAAACTTCGTATGTCTTAACGAAGTGAATTCATTCGCTAAATTAAGGGTAAGCATAATAAGAAGAGTATTTTTTCCTGAAATTATCTCAACTTTCATATCTTCCGTTATCGTGGTGCTTATTCCTCTTGTTCTTATAATATGTGCGGGACACTATCTCTTCTACATAAACATACTTCCAAATTTCTTCCAGGTGTTTGCAATACTTTTCCTGACGTCATCAGTGTTCATTTTCATGGGAATGATGCTTGCATATCTCATAAGGAAAGAGTCAATAACTTTATTATTGACTGTTTTCTTTTTGGTTTTGTTTATATTTCTGTCAGGCGTAATACTCCCTCTTGAGAGGATGAGTCCTATAGCTAATTTTGTTGCTTACAATCTTCCTATTTATCTTGGTCTTTCTTCCTTCAATAAGTTGGTATTTTATTCGCAATCTCTTTCTGTTGATTATCTAGTCCAGATTTTTATATGGATATTTGTTCTTGCCTTGGCAACAATTATAATTAAAAAAGTAAGAGAAGGTTAGATTGTTTCCAAAAGAGGATTACTTATAGATTATTTTTTGCAGTTGTATATGAAATTTTCACATATAATCTAATGCCTGACAAAAAGCTTTAAATAAATGTTCATTGAATATTTTGATGTTTTAACATAGAATCACTGATTTTATTGTATTTTTGATTAGGTAATTTAAAATGAGAAAAAAGAATTCGATTAAAAAAATAGCGGCGCTTGGATTTGGTGCCTTATTAGTTGCTACATCTGCTTTTGGTTCTGTTTCAGCAGACCTTAAGGGTTTCCCGGATATGTTTATTGATGAAGGGAAATTTAACGGAATTATAGTTGTGGGTGAAGATTCAAGATCCATTGATACTATAGGCATGGCTGATATTTCAACAGCCCTGCAATCTAAGACCATAACAAAAGAGACAGTATGCGAAGATGATACTACTGTAGTAGAAGAGGTTCTGGTTGATGGTGAGGAAGATATTGATCTATCGTTTATGGGCAGGTCAGGATTACTTTCATTTAATAATAAAGATGGTGTTGAAATTGATTTGCCATTTTCTCGCTCTGGTCGTAATATTTATCTTGGCCATGGCTCAGATATTGATGAAAGGATTTATTTTTCATCACCTGCAAATGCTTTCACTAACAAGTGCTACTACGAAAGTGACATTGGAGAATGCGTTGGTGCAGAATGGCTTGTTTCAGATTCCGGAAATGCTCACATAATGAAGCTTACAGAAATTGATTATGATCCAGAGGACGAGGTCTATACTTTGGATATATTTGATAAAACTTATGATGTGTTAGAGGATGGTAATGAGATTCCTTCCTCCGGAAGTTTTCTGGTTTCCGGTTTTGGTGTAATTGAAGCTAACATCAATGACGAGGAAAATTTTATTGAATTGAGAACTGAGGATGGCGGTCATGTCACCCCTCTTGACACTGAATACGGATTCCATCTTAGGAGCTTTTATCCTAGGTACAGGAACTATGGTTCTATAGGCGACTTAGATATTGCAGTTGAGTTTTCTGATTCAGTTGAAGAATTTGTGATAAAATCATCCGTTGGGGAAGAGAAGGCTGAACTGGAAGATGGTGTTCTTACTCTTACTGTTGATGAAAACAGGGGAAGTTACAGTGGAAGGCTTGTTGTAGAGATCATAAATAATAATGTTGGTAATATATGTAGAGAATTTAGTGGCAGTTTTGATGCAAGCGAAGGCATAGATGTTTACACAGAAATGGAGATGTATTACAATATGGAATGGGTTGATTTTACAGGTCATAGGTCTGGTGAAATCCCTGATCAGATAAGTAATACTATAGAAATTGATGGAGGCAGAATCACTTTAGAAATTGATGATGGCCTTTCAAGCAATTTTGAAGGTCCCGTCACTTCAGAAATTGATGGCTACTCTGAAAAGTATATTTCAAGTAAAGGTACTATCTTGCACTATGACCAGCAGGACAGGCAAAAAATGAAGATACAATATCCTGCTAAGGATATCTATAAGAATGTAGAGAAAGTTGTTGAAGGAGAATGCTACATTAACGAGGTTGTGAACGAGATCCCTTCAACGGCTAACAAACTTGATTCTGAAGTTAGCGGTGTTTCTGAAGGCTCAATACCCAAAAACATGATAACTATTGGTGGGCCATGCGCAAATCAGGTGACTGCAGCTTTGATGGGCAACCCTGAAGACTGTGCCGAAGGTTTCGAGGAAGGTATGGCTCTTCTAAAACTTGTTGAAGACAATAACAACGTAGCTTTAATTGTAGCTGGAGGGGTTGGTGAAGATACAAGGATTGCTTCAACCGTTCTTAAGGAATACGAAAGTTACGAAGACAAACTTGTTGGAAAAGAGATTGAGCTTACAACCGTAAACGAAGCTGATATTGGTTTTGAAAATATAAGATAAAAGACCAAGATCTTCATTTTTTTCCAGGTTATTTTTTTGCTCTTTCAACTACTTAGTTCCCCTTT
>CAYOOQ010000113.1:0-1292 GCA_964405675.1 uncultured Methanosarcinales archaeon
TCATCCTTTTCCAATATAACCTTCAGTACCTATGCTTCTTTTCTCCTACAAGCAGGACACCTATTATGGAAAAAGCAAAAAATAAAACTAATGGAAGATAATACAACTTAAAGATTAATGAAAATGGAAGCAGGATTAGCAGCGGGGTACATGCATAAATAGCTATTAAAAATATTTGTCGCCTGCTTATCCTTAGTTTTTTTGTAAAAAATTTAGCAATTAAAGTAAAAAGTAAACATAGAACTAAGGCGGCTGCTCCATTCAGAAATGTGTAGACTATCGTAATTGCGGGCAGCAGTACAATCATCATGATATTAAAAAAATTAGTAATATTATCTTTGTATGAGTCAAAATCATCAAATTTACTGGTCTTGGGTTCTCCAAAACATATAGGAGTTAATATGCATAGTATTCCTCTATCTGTTATGGATTCTTTAGTGATTAGAATCTTCTCATCGGTTAGATTACCCTCCTCAGCAATTCTTAAAAAACCAAAATTTATATCATCTGATAGCTCAAATTCTATTTCAAATTCATTAACCTTATTTAGCTCTTCTTCAAGTTCCTGGCCAATGTCAAAAAGCTTGAAACCCATTACTGCCAGTGCTATTATAAAACTTAGTCCCAGAACCATAAAAAAATAAGAAATGCCTTCCAGAATTTTTCTTTCGCTAAATCTTTTGTAAGAATCAGGGTAAATAGATGTGACTACGGTTTTTAAAAAACGGATAATATATTCTTTCTTGCTGATTTTTGGATCTTTAGGTGTGATATTATCCCCCATGTGGATTAAAATTATGTATTAACTATTTATAGTTTGCGATAATCAATATATCAACGGCTTCCTCTAGTGTTTTTTCAATGTCAAATTCTCTTTGAATAATTTTTTCTATCTGTTGTCTCTTTGGTGATTTCTTTAGAAAGCTAATAGCAAATTTTCCATGGCAGACTCTTTTCATCTCCTTAACAGCCTTCTCCAAATTGCTAAAGTTTTGCATTGCTGTAACAGAGATTACTTTGTCGAATGTGTTGTCAGGGAAAGGTAAATCTTCAGCACAAGCCAGCACTTTTTTGCCTTCTGCCATATCAAGAAGCTTTTCACTTGGGTCTACTCTGTAAAGTTCGCAGTCAAGATTCATGAATCCTGGGCCACATCCTAGATCTAGCACTTTATCTTCTTTGTTAATCTGAAAATTTTCTTTTATCAGAGTTATTTTTTTTTCTTGCTCTTCCCTGTAAAGCTCTTCATAACCATCAGCTATGGCATCGTAATAATTCATTTTATTGAAAAT
>CAYOOQ010000113.1:1392-4400 GCA_964405675.1 uncultured Methanosarcinales archaeon
CCAATGATATTTAACCCCTTAACTATCTTTTCCTTGTCGAGGGCATAACTAAGCCTTATCCTGTCTTTTGCACCGAACCACTCACCCCTGTAAACGATAACCTTGTGTTTGCTGTAAAGCTCCCATACAACTTTCTTTGTATCAGGGACCTGTGGGAATATGTAAAAGGCTCCTTCCGGCTTCCATGCTTCAAGCCCCATCTTCTTTAGTGTTGAATGCATTAATTCTCTCCTTTCAAACCATACTTCAAGCTGTTTTTTGACATAATTACTATCGGCTTTTAATGCAGCGAGTGCCCTCTTTTGCCCCAGGACGCTTGTATTCATTGAAGTGTGTGTCTTAATGCGTTTAACCTTATTTACGAGACCTTTGTCTCTTGACCAGAGATAGCCTATCCTGTCGCTACACATTGAATATGTTTTTGAAAACGAATTTACAGTTACAACTTTTGGCCCTTTTACCAGGTAATTTTCTCTTTCATAGATGATATCTTTGTAAACTTCGTCTGAGATAATGTATGTGCCGTGAACTTCAGAAAGATCTTCTATCTCATGTAATGTATCCATGGCTTCAACCCTTCCTGTTGGATTAGAAGGTGAATTTATGAGTATGGCAACACATCCGCCAATCTTTTTTTTAATATCTTCAATATCAAGCCTCCCATCCTTAAGATCAGTGTAAACCGGCTCCATTCCTGCCAGTTCAACAAGGTGAGGATATGAATAATAATATGGTCTTGGAACTAATACTTTGTTACCTTGGTCACTCAACGCTCTTAAAGTAAGGTCAAGGGCTTCCGAAGCTCCGTTTGTTATTATAAAGGAATCAGGGGTTGACTCTGTGTACTGCTCAGAAAGGCTTTCTCTTAATTCTTTTAACCCTTCAACTGAACCATATTTAAAATCTTCAGCTCCTTCCCTGATTTGGTAAACTTCTTTGGGTGGTGGTAAATCCGGCTGTCCTGAGCCGAATGAAATAACATCTTTGCCATTTTTCCCTATGAAAAATGATGGCTTTAATTCTGGAATATCTGACATAAATAACACCTCATTATTTTTTATATTGTAAAATTTTTGCATTCACACGAAACTTTAGCATTTTAATTGAGCAAAACCTTTTCTAAATAGAATTAATATCCCGCCGTCGCAGTAGAGCATCTTGGTTTGACTTCCATCCCTTGCTTGGAACACAAGATATTATTAAAACTTTCGGTTAGATGAGTTGTGAGAGGAAAGAGTTTTGAGTTTTGAGTTTTGAGTTTTGAGTTATGAGTTGTGAGCCGTGAGTTTTGAGGGTGTATTGCCATTATAAGAAGTGGGTTTGTAAGAATTTGTGTTCTTAAGATTTTCTTGTCATCGAAAGGCTTTTAAATGATTAGTTTTTGCGATTAGTGATGATGCCGATGTGGCTCAGTCGGTTAGAGCGCCAGACTCATAGGTATTGAGTGATGAGGCTTACCAGCCAATGACAAATCTCTAACTGGGCTATCTGGAGGCCGGGGGTTCGAGTCCCCCCATCGGCACCTTTTTTTTTATTGTTGTGTTTCTCATTATTTATATAAGAAATATATAAGAACAGAAAAGACAAAAAATTCTTTCTTTGTTTTGTGATTTCAATTATTGGAAGGTATAAGCCTGAGAATTTTTCCATTCCAGTCATCTGTTAAAACGTAAATTGTACCTTTATCGGGTGAGATTTTAACATCTCTTATTCTCATGCCGAGTTCTGCCAATAGAGGTTCCTTTTCTTCAACTTCTTTTCCATTAACTTCAAATCTTCCAAGGTATTGTCCAGCTAAATTTCCCACGAAGAGGTTCCCTTCCCAATCTGGAAAGGCATTTCCATAGTAGAAGGTCATGCCAGCGGGAGGAAATCCACCGGAATTACATTCCCAGAAATAAACTGGATTGACTGTCTCATCATTTTCGTGTGGCAAATCTCCAATGGGTGCCCCAGTGCCATATGTGCATCCATAGTGGGCTATGGGCCATCCGTGGTTTCCACCCTTTTCCACTATGTTAATCTCATCTCCATCCTGTTCACCATGCTCACTTTGCCAGATATCACCTGTTTTTGGGTGTACTGTCATGCCTTGTGAGTTGCGATGGCCATAACTAAAAATGGAATCAACAGCGTCTGCTGAGTTTATGAAAGGATTGTCTGAAGGTATTGATCCATCTTTCTCTAGTCGTAGGGTTGTACCAAGCTCGTTGCTCAAGTTTTGTGAGACATGCTCAGGGCCAAAATTTTTATCTTGTCTATCTCCTACTGTCATATAAATCATTCCATCAGCTCCAAAAGCGATTCTTGAGCCATAATGCCCATCAGAATCTAAATATGGTTGAGTTACATATAATTCTTCAAAATTTTCAAGCTTTAATTCATCTGAATTTAATTTTCCCCTTCCTAAATGGGTAGAAGATTTACCATCTTCATTTGATGCTGAATATGTTAAGTAAACCCAGTTCTCTTGCTCAAAGTCCGGATGAAGGGCTACATCCAGTAAACCTCCTTGCCCCTGGGTATAGACTTCCGGTACTCCTTCAATATTTTTCACTTCCCCACTATTTCTATTGATTATGTTTAGCTGTCCGGTTCTTTCAGTTACGATTATTTCAGAATTACCTGGCATAAAATCCATACCCCAGGGGTTGTTAAGGTTTTCTGCGACAATTTCTATTCCGAAATCTGTGCCTTCTGAGTGTTTCCACTCAATCCCATTTTCAGTATCATCATTATTATTGTCATTATCAATGTCGTTAACTAAAAAATAATAAGAGAATATGATCAACGCAACCATAAATATAATTACCAACCCTGTTATCAGCTTTTTTTTGTTTTTTTCATCCACAAGAATCACCTCTAAAATTCTTGAACCTTCATCTTTATAATGCATAATTATGCAGCGTTTGCATAAAATAATGATTAAAGTGATGATACTTGATTTTAGTAATGTTAAGTAAGACTCACTATGTTAAAAGGAAGAATTTTATTTAAATGTGTTTATT
>CAYOOQ010000114.1:0-4316 GCA_964405675.1 uncultured Methanosarcinales archaeon
ACCTCGCTCCCGGTTGGCGAAAGAAGCGGTAAGAATCAAGCCGGAGGCTTGTTTTCTCCAAAGTTGCTTTACTTTTTAAAAAATTGATATTGATTAAAATAACTAGAACTTACTAAAATTTTGATGTTGTATCTGAAAATTTGTTGGATTTTTTGCCGCAACCCTTAAATATAACACTATTAAGTATATCTCTTATGCAATCTATATCAACAACAAAAGGCAGAAGATTTAAGGAAAAAGAAGATAATATTGCAAAAGATCCTTTCTTAAACGACTATATTAAAATAACACAATCAGGGGCGTACAGGAGGCTTGCTTTTAAAACACAGGTTCTTTCAATGCCTAACAATCCTCATGTAAGGACCAGACTTGTGCATACTGAGGAAGTAATTGGTATTTCTATGGTGATTGCTGAAAATTTAGGGC
Organism: uncultured Methanosarcinales archaeon; assembly: GCA_964405675.1. Taxonomy (GTDB): domain Archaea; phylum Nanobdellota; class Nanobdellia; order Woesearchaeales; family DSVV01; genus CAZBGG01. The sequence goes on from CAYOOQ010000114.1 coordinate 427, forward strand.
TTAATATGAATCTTTGCATGGCTATTGCCGCAGGCCATGATATAGGTCATACGCCTTACGGGCATTTGGGTGAGAAAATTCTTTCAAAGCTGTCCGGCAAAAAATTCAGGCATAATATTAACAGTGTGATTATAGCTCAGCATATCGAAAGAAGAGGAAAAGGTCTGAATCTTACTCCAGAGGTTCTTGATGGAATTTTATCCCATTCTTTTAGATATAAGTCCAAAAACTGCAAAAAGTATCGTCCCCAGGAATACGCAGCCGTTATGTGGGCAGACAAAATTGCATACACCTTCTCTGATTTAAACGATGGGGTAAGGTATGGATATCTTAGTAAAAAAGAAATCCCTGAATATGCTTATAAGCTGGGAAAAAACCAGAGACAGAGGGTTTCTTCAGTTATTAATGCGTTAATTAGCGAAAGCAAAGAAAAAGGATACGTTTCTCTGACAAAAGGTGAAACTTATGAACATTTTATGAATCTAAGGCAATTTTTAATTGAAAATTTTTACAAAAATGTAGACCATTCACTTCAGGAGCAATACCTTAAGACTATTTATGAATTTATAAAAAAATCTCCTGAATTTAATGGTGTTGACCCTGTGGTTGCTGTCTCCCTCTTAACGGACAGGGAAGTGGATAGATTTGCTAACCTTCTTGCCCATTCAGTCAAACCAACGCTAAGTGACCTTAAGCATTTTGGCCTTATAGAAATTCTACCATATATAAAGAACAGAAAAATAGATTATGAAACCCCTGATTTATTCTGGACGAAATAATTTGCATAAAATTTATATATCAAAAAATATATTACCACTTAAAACTACTAAAACGGGGGTGTTTTTATGGCTAAAACAAACGCAGTTGACTGGATTGCAATGGTGCTTGTTATAATAGGCGGTCTTAACTGGGGTCTGTACGGGCTTTTCAGTCTGGACCTTGTAGAAACTATCTTTGGGGGATTCAATATAGTATCAAGGGTTGTTTATACACTAGTTGGTGTGGCTGCAGTTTATATGATTTATATGGGCCTTACCAAGCTGGAATAATTTTTTTATTTTTTTTAATTTTCAAATTCTTCGCATAAGTCCCTGACATCCCTTTTTATGTTGCTTTTCAATTCTGTATCATCCGGGTTCTTAAGCACTTTTACAATCCACTCTCCTATCTTTTTCATTTCTTCTTCTCCGAAACCCCTGCTTGTCAGAGTGGGCGTTCCAAGCCTTATTCCTGAAGGCTTTAAGGGCGAAGATGGTTCATATGGAATTGTGTTTGCATTGGTTATTATCCCTGCTTCTTCTAATGCAGTAGCATATTTTTTCCCCAGTCCTTTTTCTCCTACAAATTCAGTGTTTACCAAATCAATCAAAAGCAAGTGTGTGTCTGTACCATCGCTTACAAGCTTAACTCCGGAATTCATAAGAGTTTCTCCCAGGACTTTTGCATTTTTTATTATGTTTCTTGCATAGTCCTTAAACTCAGGTTGTAGTGCTTCCCTGAATGCTACGGCCTTAGCCGCAATAACATGCTCATGGGGTCCCCCCTGCATCCCCGGAAAAACTGCCTTATCGATGGCCTTTGCACAACTTTCTTTGCATAATATTATTGCGCTTCTTGGCCCCCTGAGTGTCTTATGGGTGGTTGTTGTTACAACATCTGTAAATGGGAAAGGACTTGGATGTTGCTCTCCTGCAACAAGTCCGGCAATATGGCTTATGTCAGCCAGGCTGTATGCACCTACTTCCTTAGCAATTTCATGGAATTTTTCAAAATCAATCTTTCTTGGGTATGCAGTAAAACCTGAAACAATCATTTTAGGCTTATGTTCCTGTGCGAGTCTTCTAACTTTTTCCATATCAATAAAGCCATTATCTTCAACACCAAAATGAACAAAATTGAATAATTTTCCTGAAAAATTCACAGGACTTCCGTGGGTCAAATGCCCACCGTGGTCAAGGTTCATTGCAAGTATTGTGTCTCCTGGCTCAAGAAGTCCAAGGTAAACCGCCATGTTAGCCGGGCTTCCAGAGTTAGGTTGTACATTAACATGCTCTGCATTGAAAAGTTTTTTTGCCCTTTCAATTGCAAGCTCTTCTACTGAATCAACAAATTGATTTCCCTGATAATATCTCTTCCTGGGATACCCTTCCGCATACTTATTGTTAAGAACACTACCCAACGCCTCAAGACATTCCTGGCTGCATGTATTTTCACTTGGAATCATATTAAGTTCATCTTTTTGCCTTTTCTTTTCATCTTCAATTAGTTCAAATATTTCTTTATCATTTTCCTTTAACATTTTTGTATTCCTCCTTAGTTAGCAGCTTGCCGTTGTATTTTATCAAGGCGTTCTCAATATTTTCCCAGTAACCGCAGTTCATTGAACCTTCCGGGCATATTTTTTCTGTTATACAATCCGGGCCCATGTTATCAAAAAGAACTGGGGAAGTTTCCCTACATATTTTAAGCATCTGTTGTGCCATGTTCCTTATTTCCCATTGAGCACGAACACATGTTCTATGTTTGAAAAAATTCTTAAGACTCCTTGCATTCATTGTTATTATAAGCTTTGTTTCACAAGCGTTTGGGAGAACGAACCTTGCGTCTTCCTTTTGAATGGATTCCTTTAACTCTTCATAAAATTCGCCTATTTCTGACATTATTTTTTCATATCTTTCTTTTAAGTTCTTATCCTTTTTGACGGCCGGTGGTATAACATAAGAATATTTTGAGCTGTCAACATAACGCTGGCTTTGTTGTGAGTAAGAAGCAATTCTGTGCCTTACAAGTTGATGGGAACATGCCCGGCTGATTCCTTCAACGGCAAAAGTAAATGAAGCATGCTCAATTGGGCTTTCATGTCCCAGCTGCAATAGTTTTTTAAGGAGCTTATCGCAGTTTTCCGGTGTCATCTTCTCAACAAGATCATCAATTTCCGAGTTAGAATAACATAGTCTTGCGGCCCTTGCAACAAGGTTTGCCGGAGCCGGTGTATAACTTAAAAGTTTAACATTTAGCTTACTTTCCATTAAAATCTCACCCCAGAACAACAGAGAAAGCAATTTATTTAAAACATTTTTGTATAACAGGGTTTCTTTGTTATTTTAGGTAATTATGTTTACTTTTAAAATCTTTTTTTACAAAAAAACTTCTAAAAAAATTAATCAGATTTAAGCTAGCTTATTTAGTTCTGATTGGATTATTGCAATCATTATCACCCCTACAAAAATGTACAGGACAAACCAAAGAATCGTATTATTGTCTTTCTTTATATATTGAGCAAATCCTTCACAATATTTGTATATCCAGTAAATATTTACTATAGGAACTATCAACAACCATCCGGTTGGAATTTTTGCACCAAGAGAATTTATCTCATTCTTTGTTGAAATCAACCAATAAAAACCATAAATTCCAAAGGTGATAATTATAAATAAATACACCAAAAATATGTTTCTGTGCTTTACCATTTTTTTACCTCTTCTCAACTCATTTTTGTTTTAGTTGAGCATTAACAACTAAGAAAGAAATACTATAAAAATATTTGTTAAATTTATATGCATTGTGTAATCACAAATTAGATTCACATGCCAAAATTTGGTTTACATTTTTTTCAATTTCAAAGGCTTTTTTGCATTCTTCATCATATAATGAATTACCCGCCTGAAGGATGAGGGTATCTTTAAAAATCCGTTAAAGTCAACTGATTGAAGTTTTCTCCTGGAATTATAAAATAATTATAACGTAATTATTATGTAAACAAAAAAGTCCAAAAACATTTATATACACTCACCAATTCCCTCAACTAATGGTTAAGGGGCAAGTGATAGGAGGGGACTTTGCAAAGATTATCGCAAGGCAAAAGTCCGATGAAAACATTGAGCTTGGTG
>CAYOOQ010000115.1:0-2095 GCA_964405675.1 uncultured Methanosarcinales archaeon
AAGACCAAACAAAAATATAATATATTTCCTATCCATTGAAACGGCAAGATAACAACAAACTATTTATATTTTTGGTCAACATATTATTACAAAAAGGGGTAATAATGAGAAAATCACAGGTAACGCTTTTTATGATAATTGGACTTTTCATTCTAATCCTGTTGATAATGTATTTCACACTGCAAAGCATAGAAAGAGACTACAGCCATATTGTGGATAGCAGGTACCTTCTCCAGGATGATGTTAGGCCAGTGGAAGTCTATATAGAATCCTGCCTTAAACAGATTACTTCCCCGCTTGTTAATGACATAAGCCATTTTGGAGGGACTTTGAATGAAGACAGGCATAGGCTTTTTGAAACTGCCAAATTCAGGTATTTATGCCAGAGGGATGATTCCGGTTGCATAAATAATGTGCTAAAAAGGGAGGAAATGGAAAAAGAAATCTCAGCAGCAGTTGAGAATGACTTTAGGCGTTGTGTTGACCTTGATATATTCAGGAAGCAGGGTTTTGATATTGAGGAGGGTGATCTGGATATTGAGACTGCAATATATCTTGACGAGGTTGAAGTGATTGCCACTTATCCCTTAACATTTGAAAGGGGCACTGTAACGATGCATATTGAAGGCTTCTCTTCCAGCATTAAAGAGCCACTGGGAAGGCTCTATCTAATGGCAAATAACATACTTAATCAGGAGATTTCAAAAGGGCATTTTAACCAGGTTGATTTTATGAAAAATGATGACCTGCACATGATAATAACCAAAAAAAAGCCATATCCTGATACTCTTTATTCCCTGGAGACAAAAAATCTTACATTCAGGTTTGCCCTCGAAGGGGAGGATACTGTTTCACATGTGGGCTTGGGAAGAGATCCCTTTGCAGACTCACTTTACGGCTGCTGTTATATCCAGTATGATAACACCTGCTACAAAAATCTTCCAAGAATTAAGTGTGAGGATAAAGGAGGCATTTATGACCCCAGCAGCTCCTGCGAATGTCCCGTTATAGATCCTTCCGGTACCAAAACCTGTGGGGATGAGGAATGTAGCCCTTGCCTATCAACATACAATTATTCTTCTGGTTCCTACGACGGTCCCCGCAAGGAACATGGTGAGTCATGGTGTGCTTATGAGAGCATATCTGGCGAAGGGCTTGACTATGTTGGCTCAAGGCATTATCTCCACTACTGCATTAACGGAAAAGAATATATTGAGCCATGCAGGGATTACAGAGAAGAGCTTTGTACCCAGAAAAAAAATCCGGAAGAAGGTATTTCAGAAGCGGTTTGTAGGCCAAACAGATGGCAAGACTGCTCTTTCTGCCTGACACAGGATTGTTGTGAAGATGAAGAATACAGGGACTGTCATTGGAAAGAAAATTCTCAGGGAGAAAATTGTGTTCCTCAGGTCCCTCCTGGTTTCAGATTTTGGGAAGAAGGTGGCAGGGAGGTTTGCTCTTTTGCAACAGCTACAAGAGAATGTGACGGGTTCAGCTGTGGAGATAACTGGATAACTGATTCGGCAGGTCTTTGCATCAATTACGGTGATTGTGGCAATTACAGGAATATCGCAGATAAAATAACAACTGAAGGAATCTACCACACGGATTTCAGGTCTAAAATAAACCCACAGATATACAATGAAGATAATCTGACAAAAAAATCTGTGTATCCCTGGCTAAATCTTACTTTTAACCGCGAAAGGGCTCTAATGATGGGTGAAGAAAGTGCACAAACTGATAATCTTGTCCGTATCATGAGCTCCTTTTATTCTTTTCTTGATGCCCTTTCAAAAATGAGCTTGTCGGAAATCAGAAGCGGTCATAGCTCCGTTTCTGTCACAAATGTTGCCCTCTGTGACCTCTGGAGACCTCCTGCAGGTAATGAAGATTGCTCAATTTGCCATGAATCCTCTCTTTACCCCTGCACAGAATATAAATGCATGAGCCTTGGCTCTGAGTGTATTTACGAAGAAAGAGAGGGCTCCGGCAGATGCTACAGTCCTCAGGTGGATGATGGTACTATTCCAAATGTTACCCTTAATTTTTCATCCATCCAAAAGGATTATACTATTAATGAAATAAATCTGCGAAT
>CAYOOQ010000115.1:2195-4238 GCA_964405675.1 uncultured Methanosarcinales archaeon
TTCAGGGAAACCAGGAACAAAATAATGGAGCTCCAGCAGGATAATGATATAAAGAGGATATTTTCAGAGATTTTTGGGGATTCAGTCTACTCTTCAGATGAACAGCCGGATTTTATTAAAATGATAACTTCAGATTTGCCGGTCTACCAGCAAATATCAGAAAAGCTCTTTCAAAAGATTGAGGAAGGCGGTTATTACATGTTTTTCTACTGTAACGACAAAAGCGGTAACAGGAACCATCTGCCTTCTTTTATAGAAGTTTCAATTGCCAATGAAACCGCTGATCAGGCACCCCCATCAATACTTGGGACTAATCCTGAAAATAACGGAAAATTCCCTTTTACCGGACCGGTAAAGGAATCAGAAATTGACATAGAATTTTATGTTAATATGCCGTCTGAATGTCGTTATTCACATGAAGACATAGAATTTGAAGATATGAACAATTCAATGGAATGCGCCATTTCAAGGTTCGATATGGATGATAAGTTTGGTGGTAGTTACTTATGTGAAGATACAATCCTGGCGAATGATTCAGTCAAATTGTATGTGAGGTGCAGCAGCAACCCTGAAAATATTATTGAGCATAATTTCAAGATACTAAGCAAGCCAGTTTCATCCAAAAATACAACAATGCAGCTGGATAGGCAATCAATCCAAGAAGGAGGATTAATGACTGATGCAAATACAACCTTCATTGATTTTTATCTGGATGACCCCTTCAAATGCTCTCTGGCTTATTCACCTGGTATAGTGTCTGAAGGGAATTGCAGGCAATCCCATGACCTTTCCCAGGGACAATACAGATGCTCTTTCAACATGTCCGTTAACAAGACCAAATATGCCATGGATAATTTTAACATATCCTCAATAAATGACACCAGCGATGAATATCTTGACTTTTCCCATAATGTCTCCGCCAATATATTATGCAGGGACAGGCAGCCTGAAGGGATTACCAATGATAACAGCTTTATTTATGAGCTTGAGGAATCTCATGAACTTAGTATAATTGATTACAGCCCAAGTGGTGATGTAAGAACATTATCCCCTACATTGAAGGTTGAAACCTCCGAAAGCAGTGGTGTGCAGTGTGGTTTTTCATTAGGTCCCGGCTATGGGCTAGTAAGGATGGAAAAAATCCAGGAAAATAAATTCTCCCAACAACTAATGGATGTTTCAATCGGCAGGAATGTTTATTCTATTTTATGCACCGACAAATATGGCAATCTGGCGGAAAAAGAAATTTCTTTTTATGTTCTTGAATAGTATCGCCTTAAAATTGCCTCACGTCCTGTATAGCTCTTGTTGTCCTTATTTTTTAAAGTTCCCCCTAATCTATTATTTCATATTCTTAATTTCTTATTTCTTATTTCTTATCTCTAATCTTGTAATGCCCTTTTTGTTTTTTGTTTCTTATTTTCTTTACACCCTTTTTTATTATTCATTACTACTATGTTACTACTATGTTACTATTTACTGTCTGTTAAATTCACAATCTTATAAAAACCGAAAGTTATATAAATGACATTAACCGTGAATATTATAAGTATATAGGGGGGAAACTTATATACGTTTAAGATCAATAAAATTACGGGGGTAATTAAACAATGAAAAAAGGTGAAATGGGAGTAGGTACGCTTATAATATTTATAGCGATGCTTTTAGTTGCTGCGGTTGCAGCAGGGGTGCTGATACAAACAGTTAGTTCATTGCAAGAGCAAAGCCTTGCAACAGGACAGCAGGCAAGAACACAGATTTCTACAAATGCTGAAGTGATTGAGGTTTCTGCAACAGATGGAAGGGATAAAAGCCTGACTGATTTCCAACAGCTTGTCAAGCTTTCTCCGGGCTCAGACCCAATAAGGCTTAATGATGTGATTTTCACATTCAACACAAAGGACGAGACTGCAACCCTGAAGTACAGGGGAGAAGACAGCACTTGTGATCAGAACAACCAGGATGGGTATAACACATGGAATGTTGAAAACCCTGAAGGTGTTTCAACCGACTGGATGGTGCTTGAAAACGATTACGATGATG
>CAYOOQ010000116.1:0-3911 GCA_964405675.1 uncultured Methanosarcinales archaeon
TGTGCAGATAACTGCCATCAACGTGCTGAAACAATAAGCAGTCAGGAGGAATGCTAATGACTTATAGAGGACAGGTTTCAGTTGAATTTTTAATAGTTCTCTCAATAGTCTTAATCATTTTTTTATCTTTTTTTACTGTTATTGACAGCAAAAATCAGAGAATGGAACAAAAAGAAGTGGAATCAAGGGTAAAAGGCCTGGCTGAAAATGTCGGCACCACCATAAATGAGGTTCACCTAGGGGGAAACGGCTTCAGGGCGGAACTATACGTGGCAATAGATGAAAAACAAGCGTTACGGGTTTATGGAGAAAGGGCATTTATAGAAGTTACATACGAAGGTGGAAGGCACATATTCCCAATTTTAACCAGCAATATTCAAAACAAAAACATAACTCAGGGAGAATTAGCCATTAAAAATGTTGAGGGTGAAATTGTTTTCAGCTAAAGGACAATTATTTTTATCGGATTTTGTAATTTCCGGATTTATTTTTATAGGGATATTCATATCCCTGGCAATGATATGGGATAGCCATGGAGTTGCTATGGAAAAACAGCATGAGCGCCAGGAGCTTGAGACATACAGCAGATATGCAATGGAAGCGCTTTTGTCCACCGAGGGCCAGCCAGATGACTGGGAAGAGCTTGAAGAAATATCCATGGACAATATTCATTCCCTGGGAATTATGTCTGGAAGATATAGCTATGTAGATTACAACAAAGTAGTAAGACTCATGAATTCCCATGAAGATTATGATGAAATCAAGAGGCTTATCGGAATGGATGCACCAGGCTATGAATTTAAGCTTGAAATAACTATATATAACAAAAATCATGCAGTACTAAACAGCCTTGAGCTTGGATACAACGGTGAATGCATAACAGAAATGAGAATGCAAAGGCTTGCAAAAGGCTACAACGGCTGGTTGTATAATCTAAAATTTACTGGATGTGTTACAGGATGATAAAAAGAAGGGGGAAAAAAGGGATATTGTTTTCAACAGACGCACTGATAGCCCTTTTTATATTATTAAGCGCAATAGGCGGCCTTTTCGTACTATTAAATATCGAAGAAGGTAATTTTTACAGGGATAAAACCCTGCAGGACCTGGGTTATGATTCCATTGAAGTAATGAAATCCCAGGGCTTGTTTTCATACTCCCTTTATCATGAAGATTCAAGAGAGTTATCAATTTTTATGCAAAACCAATATCCTTACAACGTCTGTGGACTAATAAGGCTACAGGATAAATTCAGGGACACAAAAAAAATTGAGGTAAAAAGCGGATGCGAAGTTTCTTCAATTGTTGACGGGGTAACTATTAATATGCCTTTCATACATGATTACAGGATACATAATGTGGAGATGATATTGTGGTTCAAATGAAAAAGAGCATGGTATACAGCATACTTACCATTCTACTGCTTGGAACAATTGTGCTGGGGGCAGCATCACTTATGCAAAGGACAGTTTCCCTCGATGAAGTAAAAAGCCAGGGATTCATATCATCAAAGTTTTTGCGATTGCAATCCACCATAGCAACAGATTACATTGAAATGACCGGAGTAGATATTGAAATTCTTTCTTCAGAGTCCATGGAACTAAACCATTCAATCAGCCTATCAGAAAATGAACCTTTAACGCATACTTTATTAAAAGAATATATCTATTATATTGAGAATCATTACGCCAGTACACTTAATCTTAATATTTCACTGGATCTAAAAACTGATTTCAGGATTATGCCGATGAATTACTCAATAGAGAGAACTTATACTAACTATACGGCAAAACTGGGAGAAGACGTTGAAAGGATTGATATTAAAGGATACATGAATGAAGAAGAGGATTATATCAATGAAACATTAACACAATTCCAGAACGGCTCAACGCATGTTACAATACAGTTATATGATTATGAAAACAAAAGCAACCAGCTATATGAATTCAATGGAAGCATTGATCTTACAGAAGAAAACCTTTTCTCAATAAAATTCTATTGCAGCGGGAAAAACGGTAAAAATGATGATGATGATGAAGATGAAGAAGAAGATAACAATGGAGAAAACGGCAATAATATAGATGAACAAGAAGAAGAATTTTTGGAGTTCATCCTTATAGCTGAAAATAACAACGTTAATATTATGTCAAAAAACGGTCTTAATTCCAAAATTGCCTTAAATTACGGATTCAACAGGGACAAAAGCAAAATTTATTTAAATACTGGCACTCACATAAATATCAGCACACACGATAAAAGTTTTGAAAAAACCGGGGAAATTTTACTGAGGCCCGGATAAAAAAGAGGGGGACTAGTTCAATGGGGGATGCACCGCTTGAAAAGATTGAGACAGAAATAGACAGGTTCTATAATCTGATGGCCAGGAAAGGAAAAGTAAAGCTTGACGAGGCCTGTAAAGAGCTTAATCTTGAAAAAAATCATATTACTAAATATATTGATGTTTTAACCAGGTCCAGAAAAGTGGTTGCAAAGTATCCTCTGATAGGACAGCCTTATTTTTTCCTTGCTGAAGATGCTGACCCTAATGCTGCCATCATAAAAGATGAGAATATATACAGGCCCAGACAGCAAGAAGCAGAAAAGGCTGCACCAACTACTGATGAAAAAAAAGAAACTAAAAAAGAGGAAAACAAATATGTCAATAATGAAGATAAAGATAACAAAAATGCTGAAAGAAAATATACTGATGAAAAAAGCATTAACAACAAAATTTCCGGCAATAAAAAAAGCGAAACTCAAAAAGAAGATTCTCAAAAACATTGCACTAAATGCGGTAACCCGGTCAAACCTAACGCCAGGTTCTGCACCAAATGCGGTAACGAGGTGAAATCATGAAATGTCCTAATTGTCAAGAAGAGCTAAGTGAAGATGATCTTTTTTGCCCCGGCTGCGGAACCCATTCACAGGTTGGCGGTTTGGGAGAAGATGACAAAACAAAGAAAGATGAAAAAAAGGTTAAAGAAAAGAAGAAGGGTTTTTTATTTTTCAAGGGGAAAAAAGAGGAAGAAGAGGGGAAAAAACCTGACACTGCAAAAACAACTCAGGAAAATCAAATCGAATCAAAAAATGATGATGGAGATGCAGTTGCAGATACAGTTACAGATGCAAATACAAATACAAATATAAGCACCGATACTGATGATATTACTGATGATACCAAAGAAGAAAAATCCACAGAACACGAAAAAATAAAATTAGACACAAATAATTTTACAAAAGATTCAAGTCAATCTAAACCAAAAATCAAGAGAGAAGAAATAACTTATCCCGATGAAATACTCAGCAACAGCCCCCTGGGACGGGCAAGCCTTCTGGGAGCATTATTTGATCACTACAATGAGATGGGTGAAGTAATAGAAGATATGCACAGGGATGCCAGAGAGCTTTATAACAAGATGGATGAGAGGCTTTTAGAACTTAATAAGAAACTTAGTGGTCTTGACAAAAAGATAGGCAATCTTGATAAAATTGAAAGAAAAATAAGTGATCATGTCAACACCACCGAAAAAAGAATCAAGCACCTCGAGAAATCCCAACAAGAAGATAAAAAAAATAGCAAAAAAGCCCTGATAGAGATCCTGCAAGTCAAAAAAGAACTAAGGGAAATTGCAAAAAGCAACACCCACATAGCAAATAATGTAGGCAAAGATCATCCAAGAATAATGGATATGCAAAAGGAACTAAAATCCCACAGTACATTATTTAGGGCAGTCCTAAGAGAAATTGAAAAGGTTAAAAAGCGTGCTGAAGATAAGACAAGCATAACTTCAGCCGTCAGGACAACCCTCAAAGATGAGGCAAAAAAGTCAAAATTAACCATAGCCAAAACCAATAAAGAAAAAAAGTCAGATTCAGGAAAATCAAATAGCGGCAAAAACACCACACCAAAG